>NZ_JAMOKU010000013.1:0-124985 GCF_023656845.1 Parabacteroides sp. Y3-G-102
TGTCTATGTTATCAGTATGAAGTTAAAAGAAGTGACTACTATATCAGTATTACTTTATAACTACTGTCTACTGATTACGTTTATAAACAAAAAAAGTGTCTAGATAAATCAGGAAAAGACATTAAGCGAGAAGTTCTACCAAGTGAAGCTTTAGTTTTCTGCCTATGAAACTAAAGTTTCTTCACTAGGAAACAAAAGTTTTGTCACGGAGAAACAAAAGTTTCTTCCGCATGAAACTCTTGGTTACTCTTGGAGAGCCAGATTATTCATCAAGGCGGGCAGGTACGAATCGCTGATAGGGATCAGTTCCTCCCCGATACGTATCCGCTTACGCTCGATATAATTAATGTGGGAGAGGGATACGATGTAAGAGCGATGTACCCGGCAAAAACGATTCCTGTCCAGAAACTCCTCGAACCGCTTCAAGCTGACTTGCGTGAGCAGGGGCTTGCCATTGATACGGTGTACCTTTACATAATCGCCGTATCCCTCGAGGAAAAGGATCTCATCCCGGCGGAGGCGAATGATCTTGCTGCCCTCCCGGACGAAGATGGGGCGTTCTGTTTGCTCCTTGCTCAGCACTTGGTGGACATCGGCCAAAGCCTTGTCCAGTTTCTCGAAATATCCCATGAGCGTGTTTAGGGTCGAGGTGTCTCCGTCGAAAGTGATACATTTCAGCATAGTGTTTTTACCTTTATTTGTTGTACCGCGAAATAACAGGAAAGTTCGGTGAAGAAAGGTTAAGCGCCGATTAGTGGTATAATCGGGTCGGTGAATCGCCTTACGGGAGGGGGTGAAAAGACATTATTCCTCCTCCCTCAGAATCCATTTCTTGAAGACCGGGGTCTTGGTTTTGCTAATGATAATACGTTCGGGGACAGGTAAAGTGAGGTTGACGGACAGGCGGCTCCCGAACCAAAGATCTATATCCTTGATGGCGTTGCGTGAAATGATGAATTGACGGTTGGCCCGGAAGAAAAGCCTCTCGTCCAGTTGCTCTCCCAACGCGTCGAGGGTACGGTCTACGGGATGTTGTTTTCCGTCGAAGGTATAGGCGGTAACTTTCTCGTTGGCCGTATAGAAATAAAGGATCTCCTCAACCGGTAACGGATAGAATTTATCGGCCAGCATGATCAATAAGCTCTTGATCGTGTGGCGACTCTGGATTGTACGGTTCGTTTGCCGGATATGCGCCAGCCTTTCCTCGGTATCGAACAGCCGTAATTTATTCAAGGCCCTTTCCAGCGAGGCTAGCGTGACGGGTTTCAGCAAATAATCGATACTGCTCACTTGAAAAGCCTGTAACGCATACTCATCGTAGGCGGTAGTGAAGACTACCGGGGCATCGATCTCCACCTGCTCGAATATCTTGAACGCCGATCCATCCGCTAAATGGATATCCATGAAGATGATATCCGGATGAGGCGATGTCCGGAAAAACTCCACGCTCTCTTCGATACTCTCCAGTTCGGCGATCACCTCGATCGGGGTAACCGTATTTTGCGCTAGGATCGCCTTTAAGCTATTAACGGCGGTAGTCTCATCTTCTATAATAATTGCTTTCATGAGTGAATGGGTTTATTAAGTAAAGGAAGCGTGACCTTGAAATATTCCTTGCGGTTGGAGATCTGGATGTCCTTTCCGGTAAGCATCCGGTAGCGCCCCCATAGGTTCTTCAATCCGATACCGCTACCTTTGCTATCTTCCGACTTAGGATGTATTTTATTGGATATGATTAGTTTGTCCTCATGGGTGGTATAGATATCGATCTGTAGCGGGTATTGCTTGCTGATAACGTTGTGCTTTACGGCGTTCTCGATCAAGGGGAGTACGCTCAATATCGGCAGATACCAAAGTAAGTAAGGGGTATCCGCTTGGATGGAGAAGAATAGTTTTCCCTCGTAGCGCACGCTCAGCAGATAGGTATACGCCTTTACGAATTGAAGTTCTTCCGCTAGCGTAACCAGCTCTTTCTTGTTGCTTTGCAAGATATACCGGAAGACGTTGGATAGCTCATCCAGATAAGCCAACGTCTGTTGTTTTTCTCCGCTCTGTATCAAGGCGTTCAATCCATTTAAGGAGTTGAAGAAGAAATGTGGGTTGATTTGTCCCATCAAGGCGTTATAGGAATTCTGTAACTTCTCGGTCTTCAATTGTTCATATTCCAGTTTCATTTGTTGCTTGCTGCTTAACAGGCGGATTAGTACGGAACTTAGCATAACCGTAAGGAAGACGAAAAGATGCTCCGTCATGAAAGAGTTAGGGACCGTGAAAGGCTTGGGAGGTACCGGTATGCCCCGGCGTTCGGCAGACCTGATGGTTTGCGTAGCCATCCTGCCCCGGTCGATGCGGATCATGATATCCTGGGTAGCTGGCTGGGGCCCATCTTCCCCAAGCCATTCTACGAAAATGGCCGTGTACAAAACCGGCGATAGATGAAACATGCCGTAGGCGATGCTGATACAAGTTACGCAAACCAGCAATACCCTTTTATACTCTTTCCTGCGGAGAAGCTTGTCCCCGAGCTTATACATCAAGCTGTTGACAATAAATAAGATGAAGGAGAACACGAAGAACCAGATTAGCAAATAATACATGGTGCGATCCGGAGGCTGGATACCCATGCTCGGGTTTCCGGTCTCGAACTCATATTTACGCATCAGAAGGGCGAAGTTCACGAAAATACTAAGCAAGACGGATATCGTGAAGCCGATCAATAAGTCGTTTCTTTTTAATTGTAACATAGATAAACCCTTTGTCTGCTTACAAAGATAGGGCTTCCTTATCCGAGCGGGAAAAGGAATCGACGAAACGGATAAAAATATCGGTGAATCGCCCGGGCTTCCGAAAATAATGTACCTTTGCCGGAAATTAGGATCTCTGTCGCTATGACGAAATGGTTTGTCTACATATTTCTGGCCAGTGTCTGCCTGTTGCTTTCCTGTGGCGGTAAATCCGTCCGGGAAAAATTTGCGGAGGCGGACCGGTTGGTAAACGAGAATAACTTAGATAGCGCCGCCTGGCTGCTGGAGGAACAAATAACGCTTTCCGCTCTTTCGGATAGCGATAAGGCAGAGTATGGACGGAGGCTCGCTTGGCTTCATCTCTTGCAGGGGCGCAGCTTGGTGAACGACTCGCTCATCGACTACTCCGTGGATTATTATAAGGAGCATGCCTCGGAGCCTTTACTTTCCGCTTATTTCGTAAAGGCTATTTATATGGGTGATTCCCGGAAGGGGTTGGAACAAAGACGTGCTTTGTACCGAGAGGCGATAGATTCCGCTTATTCCCGTTCGGATTCGACCTACCTTGTACGTTTTTATGACCGATTGACTTCCTTGAGCTTTGGTGAGGGGTTGTATCGGGAAACGATCGCAGACTCGAAGGAATGGGAAGCCTCGCCAAAAGCTGGATTTAAGGAGATGGCCTATTATATGGCCGGGTTGAGTTATAGCCGCTTGCGAATGAGGGACTCGGCGGATTATTATCTTCGTTTGGCTGCGGACTCGGCCTTGGCTAAGAATATCGAATGGTATGCCCATCATTTTGCCCGCAATTACGCGGATTTCTTGTATGACTTTAATCCCAAGGCTTCTATCAGCTATTTACGTTTGTTGGAAGAACGATATCCGGAGCGAGAGACCCCGGGATCCTATGTTATGCCTTGGATCAATCTAGGGGAACTGGATTCTGCCCGGAAGTATATCGAGAAGAATACGTTAGGCTTGGAACTTAGTCACAGTGATGATATAGCCTCGCATGCGCTGAATTATGCCTATCAATTTATATTGGGCGTAAAGGAAAATAAACCGGTGGATATTTCCCGATTAGGGCAATATTGCGATTCTTTGTATACCGTGAAATCCCAAACGGAGAAGGCTGAGCGGGAACGATTGGTCGATCAAAATCGTTTACGCCGAGAAAATCTTCGCTTGGAGATGAGCCGGCAGCGTACGTTCTCTATCTTGGTGATCGTTTCTTTGCTTTCCATATTGGTAGCTGGTGGAGTTTTCTTATATATCCGTAACCGAAGGAACCGTTTGATTGATATGGAGGAGCGTTTGGAAGCCTTGCGTCAGCTCTTGAATGAGTCCAAGCAATCCGTAGCGGAGGAGGAGAAACCCGATAGTGCCTTTTTCCGTAAGGTCTTGTTGCAGCAATTGGGTGTTATCCGCTTGATGGCGACTACTCCCACGCAACAAAATAAGGAATTGCTCCAGCAAATGACTCGTATCACGAACGAGGATGTCCCGGTAGATACGCTTTTGGTATGGGATGACCTGTATCCGATTATCGACGCAGTCTATGATAATTTCCATACGCATCTGGTCCGATTGTCTGATGGGCGTTTGCTGGAAAAAGAGATCCAGCTTTGTTGCTTGCTATGCGCCGGCTTCTCTACCAAGGAAATCAGTGTAGTTACCCAGCAAAGCGTCCGTACGATCTATCAGCGCAAGACGGACATCCGCCATAAGCTGGGTATGGACGAGAAAGAGGATATCATCGGCAATATAAGTGCTCGAACGGCAAATATAAACTTTTCTCTCTAAGTCGTTCGCTAATGCTTTGTAAATCAGTGTATGTGTATAATGCCTTGCACTTTAGTTTCTTGCCTGTATAAATCGATTTTAGCTGTTTCCCTCCTTACATTTGTCTCGAATCAAATTTGAATTTTATGAGAAGACAAGTATTATTTGTGGGATTGATTTGCGTTGCCTTTTTGGTAAACGCGCAAGAGGAGAAAACGATCGATTTGGATGAGGTTACCATTCAAGCCTCTTCGATTATAAGGAAGAAAGACCGTCAACTTATATTCCCCTCTAAAGACCAAGTGCGGCGCTCGATGGATGGCTTGGATTTGACAAGGCGGATGTCCTTACCTCGTCTATGGGTAGATCCGAATACGAAAAGTATCTCTATGGCGAATGGAAACGTTCAGTTGCGTATAAATGGCGTGTTGGCTTCTTCCTTAGAAGTCGCAGCCCTCTCGCCGGAGGATATCAAACGGGTGGAATATCACGATAACCCCGGCTTGCGATATGGGGAAGGAATCGATATCGTCTTGGATTATATAACGATCAAGCGGACTTCCGGAGGAAATCTCGGCGTGGATTTAAGCCATCAATTAAACACGTTTTGGATGGCAGATTATATATATGGTAAGTATAACCGAGGACGTTCGGAGTTCTCTTTATCCAGCTTTGCGAACGGACACCGGTATAAAGAGGCATGGCAAGACCGGAAGGAAATCTTTCATACCCCAGATGGTACCTTCCAGCGAACACAGGAAGGAATCCCCGGAAGGGATTATGAGATGTATTGGACTACGACGGCGAATTATAACTACACGAAGGATGATGATTATTTCTTGAACGCTAAGCTGAATTTTTATTATTATGACTATCCGCATAACTATAGCAGTGCCCTTTTAAGGAATAGCGAGAGCAAGATGACGACCGATCTTATCGATAATAATAAATCCTTGAATACCCGTCCCTCGCTCGACTTGTATTATTTCCGGAAATTACCACGTAAACAATCATTGGCTGTCAATGTCGTGGGAACTTATTCGAATACCGATAGCCGTCATACCTACCGGGAAGAACTGGAAAGTATTCCTTTGACAGATATTTATACGAAAGTAGATGGAAAGCGCTATTCGGTAATCGGAGAGGGTATCTACGAGAAAGAGCTAGAGACCGGTCGCATTTCCGCCGGTTTGAAACATACGCAGGCTTATACGGACAACGTATATTCCGGTTCCGGTGATTATACGACCCATATGACGGAATCTGAATCGTATATGTATGCGCAATACGTAGGAACTTGGAAGAAGTTGGTTTATAACGTAGGTTTGGGCGCCTCCCGTAATTATCTATCGCAAGAAAACTCGGGCTCTTATAATCGGTGGTATTTCCGCCCGCAGGTAACACTTACTTATACTATCAATGAGGTATTATCCGCTCGTTATCGGTATACCCTGCGCAATGTAAACCCATCCTTGTCTGAGTTGAGTAACGTGGAGCAATGGATTGATTCCTTACAGGTTCGTAGAGGTAATCCGGGTCTATCCCCTTTCTTATATCATAACAACGCCGTGGAATTTCATGTGAATACGGCAAAGGTCAAGGCCGGCTTTACTTTCTCTTACCAATACCAGCCCCGCATGGTCATGGAAGAGACCCTGTATGACGTTAGCCGGGGACTTTTTATCCGTACCTACGATAACCAACGGAGTTTCCATCGTTTTACGCCGGAACTGTATTTGAATTATTCACCCTTCGGCGATTATCTGCGCATGAATATCTCCGGAGGCTTGAACCATTTCCAATCGAATGGAAATAGCTATTCGCATACATACACGGATCCCTTCTATGTGATCTCTTTGAATAGCGATGTGAAGAACTTTAATTTTAACCTGTTGATTTATAAGAGAAGCTATAGTTTTTCGGGTGAGACCAGTCGTGAGGCCGATCGTTTTAATAGGTTGGGTATCGGTTATAGGATCGGGAAGGTTCAGTTAAGCGCTTCTTTCTCTACCCAATTTACCTCATCCGCCCGTTACCGGAGTAAGAACCATTCAGCGATCGCTCCCTATGTGACCGATCAGCGTTTTGGTGATATTTATCCGGGCTTCGAGATTGGATTCTCTTACCACTTAGATTTCGGTCGCAAATACAAATCCGTGGATCGTAAGTTGTATAATTCAGATAATGAATCGGGTATATTGAATAGTCGGAAGTAAGTTACTGTACATTCATACGTGAGGTATTGAAGTATATCTCCTATAGGGAAGGGAGTGTTATATTACGAAAATGACTTTTGATGTCTTTGTATAACTGAAAGTATTTGCTAACTTTGTTATCTATAACCAGAAAAAGGATAGGGTTATGACTATAGAGGAGAAGCAACTGGAATTTATGATTTATTGCATAGAGAGTACCGCGGAACGATTAGGGCGTTATGGTTCGGATGTATATAATAAACTGAAGGAACTAGGAGCGATCAATGGCTATATCCGCTCTTATTACGATACCTTGCATACGCAAGGGAAATCATATATCGTAGACTCCATCCTAGAATATATTTACTATCGTGATCCTCAATGGCTCCCGGACGGATATAAACCCTTCCGGAGTATTGAAGAGAAAGGGAAAACACTATGTTGACGGTTTATCATGGTTCCACTTGCCGCATAGAGGAGCCTTTGGCTGGGGTTTGCCGGCCTAATCTGGATTTTGGAATCGGGTTCTATGTTACGGACTTGAAAGAACAGGCAGTTCGTTGGGCACTTCGTACAGCAGAGGTACGTCATAAGGATGAGGCTTGGCTGAATGTTTATTCTTTGGATATGGATGTCTGTCGTGTCTTGCCATATCGCTATTTATGTTTCGAAACTTATGATGCTGATTGGTTAGACTTTGTAGTGGCCTGTCGTCAAGGTCGAAATTTGTGGTCAGCTTATGACATGATAGAAGGAGGTATAGCGGATGACCGTGTGATTCGTACGATTGACCTTTATATGCGTGGGGATTATACACGCGAGGAGGCCTTGGCTCGTCTTATCCATCAAGAGCCTAATAACCATATTTGCATAATTAACCAAGAGATCATAGATCGTTGCCTCTGCTTTACGGAAGCGTTTCTTTTACCTAAAACATCTGCTCCACTTGTTGTCCCTGGTGCGGCTGATACGGTTATGCAGGGTAAATATAGGGGAGTTATCGAACTGCTTGCGTCTCGTTTGCGTATTTCTACCGATAAAGCATTAGACCTTTTTTATAATAGTGATACTTATAAATGCCTAACATTACGGAATGGAGATTTGCTTTTAAAAAGCGATCTCTACATTCTTGACGAAATCATACGAGAGCTGCAAGATAAGCAGGGCTAGTGTCTTGAATGTTCCAAGGAATGTGGATAGCAGTTGGAAAACTACTTAGTAAGCAGATCTCCATCAGCTTAGTAAGTAGATACCCCCTCTGCTTACTAAGTAGACCCCCCCTTTACTTAGTAAGTAGATGTCGCTCTACTTAGGGAGATGATGTCGGTCTGCTTAGGGAGTTGTTGTCGATAGTTTTAAGGAGTTACTTGTATTCTTGCTTTATAACTGTTTTATTCTTTGAAAGATAAGTCTGCCTTCTTCGTTCAGCGGCGGCGAACGATCATTCGCTGCCGCCGAATATATATTCACCGCCGCCGAACGAGCGTTCGCTGTCGCTGAATAAAGTATATATTAGGTAGTGAGGAATTTCCTATACGGTTCAAGAGACATTTGTTTCGGTTTGTTTTGGCTTTTGTCCTTATGGATTGGATGAGGAATTCTAAATATTCGCATGGATGTTTGCGGGATTCATGGGAAATTCCGTACTTTGTACCGAGCCGTTAGAGTGGAAGCTCGGCGGGTTCGTTTTCGTGGAAAAGGCGTTAAAAGATATTATACCTATATCAGAAATCCCCAATTTCATATCCCGGTATAATACGACAGACGCCCATGCTTGTTATAGTTACTTCGAGAGGAGCATCCTATAATGAAGCGTGGGGCTGCTGTTCGTTACCGGGATAAAGGTATGGGGATACCATGATATAGGTGACGATGGCATAAGCCTCGCGCTTTTTCTTTGTGTAGATGATAAGGAGGAGTTGATGGTTGCAGGGTAAATCAATTATTAATTCAAATAGAATGAGTATGAAAAAACTTTTCTTTCTTTTTGCTTTTCTCGTAGGACTTGGGATAAGTAGTAGTGTATATGCACAATTGGTGAAGGAGGTAACACTGACCTCTACCAATACGCTGGCATCCGAGCTAGGAGCGGATGTGGGCAAGGTAACGAGCTTGAAAGTAAATGGCCTACTGAGAGCGGAGGACTTTAAGACGATGAAGGAGCAAATGAATATGCTCCAAGTTTTGGATATGAGTGGGGTGACGGAGTTGCCGAAAACTGCCTATTGGAATGAGAGTGTACGTGAAGAACTTCAAAGTATTCCGAGAGAGGCATTCCAAAATAAATTAACTCTTCAAAAAGTGATATTCTCGGAAGCTCTTGAAATGATAGATGAAGGGGCTTTCTCGGGTTGCAATAACCTCACGGAATTTGATTTCTCAAAAGCCACTCAATTGCGATCAATAGAATATAGAGCGTTTTATGAATGTTCCGGCTTACGGGATCTTGATTTATCGGCCTGTACGAGTTTAGTTGGAATAAGGAGTAATGCCTTTTATCGTTGTAGTAATTTACAAACGGTTAATTTATCGGGATGCGGAAAGTTGTCGAATATAGGAACCTATGCGTTTCGATATTGTTCCTCTTTGCGGACAGTAGACTTGTCTAATTGTACGGCATTGGCAATTTTGGATTCTTATGTATTTTCCGATTGTTCGAATCTGAAGAGCGTTAGTTTGGAGGAATGTACGGCATTAACTACGATTGGAGAAAGTGCG
The DNA here is from genome assembly GCF_023656845.1 of Parabacteroides sp. Y3-G-102. Taxonomy (NCBI): domain Bacteria; kingdom Pseudomonadati; phylum Bacteroidota; class Bacteroidia; order Bacteroidales; family Tannerellaceae; genus Parabacteroides; species Parabacteroides sp. Y3-G-102. Next base: position 9,443 of record NZ_JAMOKU010000013.1, read on the forward strand.
TTTAATAGTAATTATTCTATCTCTCAATTATCCGATTTCGATTTCTCACAATTGACAGCTTTAAAAGAGATTGGCGAAAGAGCCTTTAGTGGTTGTGCTTTGGCCGGTGATATTGTTTTTGCTTCAGGTATCCAACAACTAGGAAGGGATGCGTTTTATAACAATGATGCTATAACTAGTATCGATTTCAGTAAAAGCACACAGCTTACGGTGATTTCGGAGGGTACGTTTCGTTATTGTCAAAACCTAAAAAAGGTAGATTTTAGCAATTGTGCCTCCTTGAATACGCTGAATATAGGAGCTTTTGACAACTGCCCAGCTTTGGAAGAAGTCGTAATCGATAACGGCTTTTATACTTCTATCGATGGTGTTCTTTTTGTAGTTGATAAAGCAACTTTATTGCTCTATCCAAAAGGAAAGAAGGATGTAGTTTATACCATTCCCTCTAGTGTAAAAACATTGGGAGAGCATTCTTTTCAAATTAATAGATCATTAAAAGAATTGATTATACCAAAATCTGTATTGACGATAAAGGGTGAGACCTTTTGTGGAGAGGAATATCTTCCATTTGCTTATTATGGAACAAGGATAACTATGCAATCTGCTACTCCTATTGGTCTTTCTCAATCGATAGGATTAAAGGATGCTTATGTGTATGTTCCCAAAGGTTCGGCTGATGTATATAGGAACGCTGCATATTGGAACGAAAGTTATATAGTGGAAACTAATGCAGATCCGATATTGATATCTTTGGATGCTGCAGGTACACTTGCCTCAAAGTTAAGTAATCTAAATATATCTGTGTCAACTATTCAGAAACTGATAATTTTAGGACCTATTAATGCGTCTGATTTTGATGTTATTAAGCAAATGAAATCACTTCAAAATATTGATTTAAGCAAAGCAATGATTGAGAATAATTACTTGCCTGATAATGCCTTCTTTCATGATCCAAACCATTATGGTAAGAATATCTTATCTAATTTAGAAGAGGTGATCCTTCCGAATACAATAGAAGAAATAGGGTATAATGCTTTTTGCTCTCTACCTGTTTTAAGCAAGGTGAATATGCCTGAATCTATACAAAGTATAGGGGCTAGTTCTTTTGCGTATTGCCCTAATTTACAAAAAATGGATTTCTCTACATTGTTGGGGCTTCAACAGATAGGACATGATGCATTCTCTGGTAGTTCTTGTGTTCCTGCCGCATTGAAACTTCCGAACAGCTTGGAGGGCATTGGATCATCCGCATTCTCTAATACGGGCGTTATTTCTGTGGACTTTTCGAATACAGCCTTGGGTTATATTGGAAGTAATGCTTTCGCTAATTGTTCGATTAGCGGCGATTTATCATTTCCTGCTACTTTGAGTTCTATTGATAGTAAAGCCTTCTCTTCTGCCAAGGTGTCTTCTATCACATTAAGATCGCCAAAGATGGTTAGTTTGACTACTGAGGATCCTTTTTCTTCTGTAGATAAAACCAATTGTAAGGTCTATGTGACGAAAAATTTGATAGATACCTATAAGGCGGATGAATGTTGGTCTGTTTTTGGCGATAACATTGTCGGATTCGGACAGATAATTACGGCAACTTCTAATGATGAGAATTATGGAAGAATAGAAGGTGGAGGTGCGTATGAGGAAGGAGATAAAGTGACCTTGAAAGCTATTTGCCATGATGATTTTTGGTCTGAAAATTATAAGAAATATGTCCATTTGTTTGATGGTTGGTACGATGGTGATACAAAGGTCTGCGATGATATTACATATACTTATACGGTCGGTAAAGAGGATAAAGTGCTTGTAGGTAAGTTTATACGTATCGATTTTTACCCTGGTTATGATGGTGGTTATTGCATTGTGGAAAAAGTAGGCAATGATGGTAAATCCGTCACGGTTAAGGGTGTGATGTCTACGGATACCTCTAAGAAATTCTGGGGCTGGTTTGATGCGGAAGATTCTTGGAGTGGTCCTTATCAATTTATTTCTTCTGATATAGAGTTGACTATAAAGGCCGGATCTAAAGATCGAATGATTATGCATCGGTTGATCGATTCAGAGCTGTCTATTCATGAGAATGTTACATTCACTGATGGTATGAAAGTCGAAGGTATAGCCGTTCTTCTTCGTTTTGGTAGCCTCACCGTTGAGGGTAACGAGGCTTGGAAGCTGAAGAGCTTCGCTTACTATCGGGACGCTTCCTTGCTGGTCAATTCCGATATACAGGCCGATGAGATCACCTGCAATTGGGATACTTGGAGTAACTATTGGCATTTCGTATCCTTTCCCTACGACTTGAAGATGTCCGAGATCAAGCTGACAAGCAGCGACGCTCGCTTTGTCGTACGGGAATACGATGGCAAGTCTCGTGCCGATAAGGGAGTGGGTGAGTCTTGGCGACAGCTTTGCGACTCGGAGACCTTGAAGGCAAATAAGGGATATATTATCCAATTCAATAGCGACGATACGATGGCCGATGGATTTACTACCCAGACCGGTGATATGAAAGCCCTCCTTAATCGGGCGAGCGTGGCGATTCCGTTGAATACCTACGCCTCGGATAATGCCATGAATGCCAATTGGAACTTCGTGGGGAATCCGTATCCCGCCTATTATAGCGTGGAGCGATTGTTCGCTGATGGATTGGACGCTACGGTGACGGTTTGGTCTCCCGATTTGAATAACTACGAGTATTATACGCAGGATGATAAGGATGTCTATCTGGCACCGCTTACGGCCTTCTTCGTACAAAAGAAGACTTCCAACTTAGTATTCAATCCGGAGGGCCGTGTGGCTGCCCTGCCGAGGGAAACGCAAGCAGCTTCAGCGTTACGTAGTGTGGATAACCGTCAAGTTGTCAACCTGCTGTTGGCAGGCGAGAAGGCAAGCGACCGTACCCGTGTGGTATTCAACGAGGCTGCCTCGCTGGAGTATGAGATCGGTCTTGATGCTGCCAAGTTCGGCAGTCCGAATGCGGAGGCCGCCTCTTTCTATAGCTTGGATACGCAAGGGAATCGATTGGCTATCAACGAGCGTCCGGTAGCGGATGGCGTGGTACGCCTTGGATGTGTCCTGCCTGCTAAGGGAAGCTATACGATCTCATTGAAAGAGAGGATTGGCAAAGGTATTCAGTTAGTGGATAAGCAGACGGGTGCCGTATGCGACCTGAACCAAGAGGCTTATACCTTCGAGGCCGAGGCTGGAACCCTCTCTGACCGCTTTGAGCTGAGAAGCGATGTGGTGACTTCTGTTGAGGCAATCGATGCGTCGATTCGCTGGAACGTGCGAGAAGGCTTGTTGATCGTGTCCGGCTTGCGTGATGTGGAAACTTTGAGTGTATGCGATGCGGCGGGTCGTATTCATTTCGCTGGTAAAGTGACGGATGGTGAGGTACGTATGGCCCTACCTCAGTCTGGTATTTATTACATGACATGGACGACAAAAGCGGGCGAGCGTCAGACTTGTTCCATTAAATGGTAATCGCTATGAGAAAACGATTGTTTCGATATATTACGATGGCTTTGTCTCTTTGGATCTTCCTCGGAGGATCCATCGGGCAAGTCTATGCGCAGGATGAGTTCAATCCGACTCCTCCACCGGAGCCGGGGAAACTAACGCTCTTACTCTCCACGGATCCCCACGGATCCGCTTATTTGGAGCAAACGAATCCCTCCGGCATTTATGATACGGGTACGGAAGTAACGGTACGGGCCTATCCGCATACGGATTATGAGTTTGTGGCTTGGCAGTCCGCTGATGGAGAAGAATTGTCCGGCCTCTCGGAATATACCTTCACCCTTACGGAGAAAAACGCTCGCTTGATTGCCAAGCTACGTTTTAACCCGAAGGAGAATCCATCGGAGCCGGGAGATGGTTATTATAATCTGATTACGACCGTCGCTCCTTCCATGGCCGGATGGGTAGAACAGAGTGGCCAAGGTATTTATGAGAATGGCAAAGAGGTGACACTTATCGCCCATGCTTATCCCGATTATGTGTTCGACCATTGGGAGAGCGATGGGAAGAATGTATCGGAAGAGACAACCTATCGCTTCACCATGCCGGGCAAGCATGTGTACCTGCGGGCCGTGTACGACTGGAAGCCGCAAAGTCCTATCGAGCCGGAGATCGGGTATTGCCTTTACGTAAACACTTCCGATCCGGAGGCCGGCTATGTATCGCAAAGCGGAAACGGTATCTATGAGTTAGGGGATGAGGTGACCGTGATCGCCTCGCCTACGAAAGACTATGACTTTATCGGCTGGTATGATGAGGCGGGTATGTGCCTGTCTACCGACATCTCTTATACGTTGACTATTAGTAAGCGAACCACTACGATCGAGGCTCGTTTCAAGAAGAGAGAGGCACCGGTGGATGAGGTGGAGATCGTACCCGGGCCGAATCCGGATGATCCTTCATCTACGGAGAAAGGCGGCGAGGTGGAAGTGATAGGCGAAGCCATTCCCGGCCAAACGGTCGAGATCATCGCGATGCCAAAACCGGGTTATGCTTTTGAAGGTTGGTATTTGGATGGCGTGTTTATCCCGGAAGCGGAGATGAGCCATGAGATCTTGATCGGTAAAGATATGGGTAAGCTAGAGGCTAAATTTCGGGAATTACCCGTTGACTTGGAAGTAGAGGGTGGAGAGAACGGTTGGGCGGAAGTGACTCGCTATCGAGGCGATGTCATTAACTTGAAGGCCGAGCCGATCGTAGACCATACCTTTATGGGATGGTACTTGCTGGATCAGTTATTGTCGAAAGCCTTGCATTATGATTTCGATGTCAATATCCTACGTGCGGTCTTGCCCGCTATTCGTGCGGTGTATACCAAAGGTACGGTGGCCAATGAGACGATCGCTAGGGAGGAACTAGTCACGATCGCTTTCTCCGGGAACCAACTCTGCGTGACTGCTCGCCAAGCGATCCGTAGATTGATGGTTTATTCGTTCGAGGGGGACTTATTAGGTACTAACGGCCAAATGGAACAAGGTGATATCTATCGCTTATCCATACGTAGCCCCTTACTTCTCGTTATCGAGGCAACGGATGGTACTCGTATCGTCTGTAAATTGTCCTCCGGACGGTAGTCCGTGGCGTGATTTGGATATATGATTCTTTCAATGCCCATTCTAAGGTTCTTATAATGCCCATCGTAAGCTCCTTTGAATGGGCATTGTTAGATGCTTACGATAGGCATTGTAAGAAACGATAAACAAAAAGCCATCCGGCATTCCGCTGGATGGCTTTTCGTATGGCAATAGAATCGGAGAGATTAGACTCTCTTTTCTTTGATTCTTGCTTTCTTACCGGTAAGGGCACGCAAGTAGTACAATTTAGCACGACGTACTTTACCGACTTTGTTAACCGTGATGCTTTCGATAAACGGAGATTCGATCGGGAAAATTCTCTCTACACCTACGTTCTCAGACATCTTACGAACTGTGAAACGTTTTTTGTCGCCGTGACCGGAGATACGGATAACAACACCGCGATACTGCTGGATACGCTCTTTGTTACCCTCTTTGATACGGTAAGCTACCGTGATCGTATCACCACTCTTGAATGAAGGAAGTTCCTTCTTCGTAGCGAACGCTTCTTCTGCAATCTTAATTAAATCCATTGTTTATAGCTTTTTAATTGTAATTTATAATGAAACGCAATTTAACGGGCTACATTTCCCGACAGAGATTACGTAAAGCGGGTGCAAAGTAACGAAATAAATATTTGATTCGCAATAGATAGATGCTTTTTTGCTCGCTATTTGATTAAATCTTTTATGTCTACCAAGGATTCAAACCATTGACATCCACCAGCGATTCCCGTTCCTCCTTCCACATTGCTGTAGATCCGGACAGGCTCGGCCAGACCTACATTCGTAAGTCCGCCCATGATACCTTCATTCTCGATGTTTTGTAAAGATAGCAGATATTGGTAATAGGGTTTGGACAGGGAATATAAACGAATATGGCGTTTGGTATAATATTTAGTATCGGACCTGAGTTGTTCTTTTACTTGCAATGTGTATTCCTTTCCGTCGAACAGCTCGTCGGAAAATACCCGTCCCCGCCAATTTACCATCGAGGAGCCGAAAACCTCATCCAAGATACCTTGTTGCTGCGTGAATACGGGATCTACGGAGAAGTCCAACAGGACACCAAGATGGTCGTCATCTCCCCATATCTGTAGAGAATAGTAATTTGATTTACCCGGGGTATCTTGGAAAGTGATTTGATAGATAAGCACATCGTTTTCTTCTATGTAGGAGATATTCCCATCTCCATCGACAAGGGTACCGCCGTTGCCGGTAGCTTCTTTACGGGGAATTATGCGCAGGCCTTTGATTTCGGTCTTGGAAGGAATCTTATCTTCCGCCGAGGCTGTTCCATATTCCGGGGTGGAAGCTACAATCTTTACGGTTTGTCCGGGCTGTGGAACCGTATTCGATATATAAAGCGTATCTGTTACCCATCCACCTCGATCCTCTCCGAGCCAACGAGAAGATTTCCAATAGGAATATTCTTTCCAAGGCATCTCCTCCTTGAAGATCCCGTCTATGTATAATTCCACCTTGGCGTTTCGAATCGTCACGTCCGGCTTGCTCTCTGAGTGAAACCATGTGCGGGATATGCTGGCCATTACGACTGTATCCGGCGAGAAGGCCGAGTTGATCACCATTTTCGGTGTAGTACGATATTCCTCTAGGTCAAACTTCCTGTAGCAGGAGGTTAGGAGCAGGCTGGATAATAAGATTGATAAATAGAATATAGGTTTCATGTTCTTTAGAATTTATAAGTATATGATATAGACGGAATGATCGGTAAGAGCGATAACGTCTCGAAATAATGGCTGTAGTTTATCCAAGACCGCTTATGGATAGTTATCGGGTTCATCTGGCAATAAGCGTTATATACGCTGATATTCCAGATACCGAGATGGCCGTTCTTTTTAGGTCGATAAATATTAATCCCCAGATCTAAGCGGTGGTAAGCGGGGAGACGTACGTTATTACGCTCCGTGAAATAGTCCAAGCCTCCTTCCGGTAAGAGCGGAGGGACAGGAGTGAGGCCCAAATCCTCGTAATTCTCGAATGCCACCGTAACCCGGTTTCCGGTCATGAAAGTCCAGCTTCCGGTCAGTTCCAATTTCTCGTTGATCTTCCAGTTTGCGACGATATTCAGCTTATGGCGGTTATCGTATTTCGCGGGGAAACGTTTGCCATTATTAATCTCGTCGAACTGCCGGTCGCTCCACATTAGTCCGTATCCGATCCATCCTGTTATACGCCCCGTCTCTTTCCGGGCGATAAACTCCGCTCCGTAGGCCCACCCCTTACCGGCGGCCAGTTTCTCCTCCCAACCGACGAACGAGGGTAAGAAGTTGTAACCATCTTTATAATCCAGTAGGTGATTCATCCATTTATGATAACCTTCCACCGCGAAGGAATAGTCTTTGTGTAAATTGTAATAAGCGCCGACGGATACTTGATCACTCTCCAATGGCTTCAGCTTCTTGCTGACCGGCATCCACATATCGGTAGGGAGACTCATATAACTTTCGCTGATCTGATGTACGTATTGATTCATCCGGGCGTATGAGGTCTTAAGGCTTAGATTCCTCGTGAGCAGGAAGCGTACGGATAAACGAGGGTCTAAGGAGACATATGTCTTCTTTTGTATATTATACATGTTCAGGCGTAATCCGGCGTTAACCCGGACAATGGGAGATATCGCCCAGTCATCTTCGGCGAAAACAGCCAACTCATTCGCTGAAAGGCGCTCGTCTCCGGTAGTTCGTTTGGTCGGAGACAAATTCTCGGAGGTCTTTTCCTCGATATATTCCGGGCTGAAACGATGGTAAAGATAGTCGGTGCCATAACGGATATGATGTGCCGGGGTAGGAATATAGTCGAAGTTCGCATGGACTCCGAAATCATTGATACCGTTTCGGGTTGAGGTCTCGATAAAACGTGAAGAATAATCTTTGTCACCCTCGGTTCCGTAGTATTGTGAAGTCTCTTGTTTTAGTTTGGATTGATAATGGGAATAAGCCAAGGTGACGGTACCGAACATCTTGTTGTTAAACACATACGACCAGCCGGAAGATAATGCGATGTTACCCCAGCGCATCTTTCCAAAGTCCTTGTTCTCGAAAGGGGTTATATCATCACCTACGGAGAACTCGGAACTTCCTCCTTTTAGGAAATCCTGTCCGAAATAGAAATTAACGTAAGCTTGGCTCCGGTCATTGATATGGTGGTTCACTTTTAGGTTCAGATCGGTAAAAGCATAGCGTGCGCTGAATTTCTCCCCCTTCTTTTTCTGAATTTTATTGTAGATCGCCAAACCCGGTGCGGACAAGGCATCCAGCCAAGAGCGACGGAAGGAGGCGTTGAACGAAGTCCGGTCTTTAATGATCGGCCCTTCGAAATTTAAGTTACCGGAGGTCAATCCCAGCATGGTGCTACCATGGTACACTTTCATATTGCCATCTTTAGTATGCACATCCACTACGCTGGAAAGCCTTCCCCCATAGCGGGCGGGGAAAGCGGATTTATAAAAATCCACATCTTTCAAAGCCTCGGCGTTGAAAGCGGAGAAAAGTCCTCCGAGATGATTGACCTGATACAGTTGGATTCCGTCTATCATATACAGGTTCTCGTCTCCATTCCCCCCACGGACATACATCCCGGCTAATCCTTCCGTTCCGGCTGATACGCCGGGTTGGGTTTGCAGGGCTTTGATCACATCGGCCTCACCGAATAAGGTCGGGATGGTCTTGATCATCTTCCGGGTTATTTTAATCGTTCCCATCTGAGGGGCTTGTATCGGGTTTTGTGTGTCATTACTACCGGTAACGACAACTTCGGCCAATGCTTCACCGCTTTCCAGCAGAATTTCCATCACGGTATCCCGTTCGAGCGGTTGGAATGTATGTGAGAAACGTCCGTATCCGATGTAGGAAGTCTCCAGACGGACTACCCCGACCGGTAAGGTTAGACTGAAGAAACCGTGGTTATTGGTAGCCGTGCCCCTTTGTGTGCGGGAGTCATAAACGGAGGCCCCGATTAGATACTCCGTAGTCGCTTTATCCCGTACGAATCCGCTGATGGTTACTGAGCGGGGGCGTTTCTTCAAGATGATGTGGGTACCGTTTATCTGATAAGACAGAGGGAGCTTTTGGAATAGCCGGGTAAGGCATTCCGATATGGATTGGTTATCAGATTTGAATGTAATCCGGGAAATGCCTTTGAGAATAGAAGGATCGTAGGAGAATGTCATGCCTGTTTGATGCTCTATTTTTTTCATGATTTCTTGGATCGGCTCTTGTTTAGCCTCGATACTGAGAGTCGGCGCTTGTCCCCAAGCGCTTGATTGAAAGCCGAAGATAATCAAGATTATGAGTAGTATTAGCTTCATGAAGTACTTCATTTTTTATTACGAGACAGGAAAGATAGTAAAAACCCCTATCACAATTCACGTTACTATTGCGATATTTTCTTATTTTTGGAGAGTAATAATGATAATGTTGTGATGAGACAGATTGGTATCTTGCTTTTGTGTTGTATTTCCCTTTTATCGGGTGGAGCTCAAACAGTCCCGAACCTTTATCGTTCGGTGGATCAGGAAAAGATGAATCATTGGGTTGATTCCGTGTTTGACGCTATGAGTTATGATGAACGGATCGGGCAGTTGTTTATGATTATAGCGAACCCTAAATCCGATAATCGGAATATGCAACGGCTCATGCGTTACGTGAACGAGATCAAGATCGGGGGTATCTTGTTCCATAAAGGGGATCCGGTGACGCAGGCGGAGGTGACCAATCGTTTGCAAAAGGCTTCCCGGATTCCGATGTTGGTCTCTTTGGATGGGGAGTGGGGACTTTCCATGCGATTAAGCGGAACCACCCGTTTCCCGAAAAATATGATGCTAGGCGCTATCGAGGACAATGCCTTGATCGAGGAATATGGAAAAGAGGTGGGACGGCAGTGCCGGGAAATGGGAATTCATATAAATTTCGCTCCGGATATGGACGTGAATAGCAATGTGGATAATCCCGTGATCGACCTGCGTTCGTTTGGCGAGAATCCGGAGGCTGTGTCGGAGAAAGGTATTGCTTACGCAAGAGGATTGGAAAGTACGGGCATCTTGTCTGTCTCCAAACATTTCCCCGGACATGGAGATACTTCTGAGGACTCGCACGAGACATTACCCGTCGTGCGCCATAACCGGGCCCGCTTGGATAGCGTGGAACTTCTTCCTTTTAAACGTTATATATATGATGGGTTCGCCGGGATAATGACGGGACATCTTTATGTTCCGGCATTGGACAAAAGTCATAAGCCGGCTTCTTTCTCTAAGGCGGTAGTGACGGATCTATTACAGAAAGAACTCGGTTTTCAAGGTCTGTGCTTTACGGATGCTTTAGCGATGAAAGGGGCTTCCACAAAGAAAACGGATAATCCTTCGGTGAAGGCTTTGCTTGCGGGGAATGATATCTTGCTCGCTCCGGCCGCTCCAATCAATGATTTTACGGCCGTGAAAGAGGCTATCGAGGAAGGGGTATTGGATCTGGAAGCGATCGAGGCCAAGTGCTTGAAAATATTAAGGTACAAATATATCGCTGGATTGAATGCCTATAAGCCGGTCGAAACAAAAGGCTTATCGAAACGTTTGAACTCTCCGCATGCGGCATGGATGGCGGCGAAATTGAATTCGGAGGCTATTACCGTTTTGAAGAATGAGGATACAATCTTACCTCTTAAACAGTTGAATAAGAAAAAGATCGCGGCACTCTCGATTGGAGACGGGGTTGGTAATGAATTCCAGAAAATGCTGGGCGAATATGATTCGATCGCTTGCTTTAGCATCGGACGGCGTTCTACGGCTGCCCAAGTCCAGCAGGTTTATAATAAATTGCAAAAATACGACGTGATCATTTGTGGCGTACATACGATTCGCATTCCCGAGAGTTTAGCGTTGAGGCAGTTGGCCGCGAAGAAAGAGTTGGTCTATGCTTTCTTTACCTTACCATATGCTTGTAAGGAATATAAGAAGTCGATCGAGAAGGCGAAGGCGGTCGTGTTGGCTTACGAGGGCACTCCCTTAGCGCAGGAATATGCGGCCCAAGTGATATTCGGTGGTATTGCGGCGAAAGGGAAACTTCCGGTTTCGATTCCGGGATTGTATTATGCGGGTACTGGTATTTTTACGGAAAAGACTCGTTTGGGGTATCACCAGCCGGAAGAGGTGGGAGCGAATCCGGACCGTCTGGATGTAATTGAGTCGATCGTTAAAGAGGGATTGGATGAGAAGGCTTATCCTGGATGCCAAGTGTTGGTGGCGAAGGACGGCGTGATTATCTATAATAAATCGTTCGGTTATTTTGATTACGAAAGTAGGCAGCCGGTCACGGAGTCATCGGTCTATGACTTGGCCTCGGCGTCAAAGGCGGCGGGAACTTTATTGGCGGTCATGAAAGCGTATGATGAGAAGAAATTCACCTTGAACAATAAGATCTCCGATTTTATACCGGAGTTGAAGGAGTCTAATAAAAAGGATTTATCGATAAAAGAGTTACTGTACCATCAATCGGGAGTGACTCCAACTATTAATTTCTATCTGGATGCCATTGATAAGGATAGTTATAAAGGCAGTTTATATAGTTCGGCGAAGAACGCTACGCATCCGGTTCGTTTTGACGCTAAAACGTATGTCCGGAATGATTTTAAATATCTTCCAGATGTAGTATCAGATACACGGAAACCCGGATTTACGACTGAGGTAGCCCGTAATTTCTATGTGAGTGATTCCTTTAAAGATACGATCCTTCAAGATATCAAGAAATCCCGTTTGGGTACGAGAGGTAGGTACGTATATAGTTGCGTGAATTTCATTATGCTGAAAATGATGGTGGAAAATCTGATGAAATCTCCGATGGACCAGCTTCTTCGGGATGATTTCTACAGCGGGTTAGGGGCTTGGCATACCACTTATAATCCGTTGAAGCGAATGGACACCTTGCAAATTGTACCTACGGAACAAGATGGGTTTGTCCGCCGTCAATTGCTTCGCGGATATGTGCATGATGAGGCGGCCGCTTTTCAAGGGGGTGTTTCTGGAAACGCTGGATTATTTTCGAACGCGAATGATCTGGCGAAGGTGCTCCAATTGATGCTAAACCAAGGGACTTATGGCGGCGAGCTCTATCTTTCTTTGGAAACCAGCCGTTTGTTTACACAAAGCAAGAGCCCGACTTGCCGTAGAGGGCTAGGATTTGATAAGCCGGTGATTGGTAATCCGAAAGCCTCGCCTTGTGGGGCTTTGGCTCCCGCCTCGGTCTATGGACATACAGGATTTACGGGTACTTGTTTTTGGATAGATCCGGATAACCAGCTTATTTATATATTTTTGAGTAACCGGGTGAATCCTAGCCGGGCAAATAATAAACTGGGATCGCTTGATATACGTACTCGCATACAGGATGCGATCTATAAGGCGATTGATAGGAAAAGCCAAAAAGATTCGTAATTTTGTGACAGTTTTAACAGATAGGTATTAATTAAAAAGCAGGTATATGTTATACGGACACGGTGATGATTTTTATAACGCAAAGAACGAGGTAAAGATAAACTTTAGCTCGAATGTGTGGCACGGAGCTAATTTAGATAAACTGAAGGAACATTTGATCGAGCATTTTGAAAAGTTGACTCGTTATCCGGAGCCGGATGCCGCAACTTTGAAAAGATTGTTGGCCCGCCGGTATGAGATCAAGGAGGAGAATATCGTAGTGACGAATGGTTCGATCACCGCTTTTTATTTGTTAGCGCAAGCTTGGCGAGGTGCGAAATCCATGATCGCTATTCCTTCTTTCTCTGAATATGAGGACGCTTGCCGTTTGCATGAGCATGAGATCTCTTTCTTCCCGACATCGGACGATTTATCAGAGTTATCCTTGGAGGGACAGGATTTCTGTTGGATTTGTAATCCGAATAATCCGGATGGAAAGCTGATCCACCGTACGGAGCTTCTCCGTTTGATCTCGGCGAATCCGCAGACTACCTTCATTATTGATCAGGCATACGTGGCTTTTACGACGGAAGACATGCTAAAGCCGAGTGACGTGAAAACGCATAAGAACTTAATCCTTGTCCAGTCTATCTCGAAGGCTTATAATATCCCCGGCTTGCGTATCGGTTATCTGGTCGCTTCTCCGGAGATCGCGGAGAAAGTGAACAAGTATATCATACCTTGGTCGGTAAATGCTATCGCTATCGAGGCAAGTAAATATATCTTGATCCATCCGGCGCAATTTACGTTGCCGATCCGTAAATGGCAGCGTGAGACCGCGGATTTTATTTACCAATTAAGTAAATTGGATGGCTTGGAGGTAATCCCGACCTCTACGACTTTCTTCCTTGTCCGTTTGAAGAAGGGTACAGCCGCTGATTTAAAGCAATTCCTTTTAGATAATTACGGAATCTTGATCCGTGACGCTTCGAATTTCCGGGGCTTGGATGAGACTTATCTACGGCTCTCTACCCAGAAAGCTGATGAGAACCAGCTTTTACTTGAGGGGGTAAAGATTTGGTTGGACCAACGATAAACGACTATGAAGGGGAGGGGGGAACCCCTTCCTGTTAAAAAAGCCAGCCGATAAATAGAGGTAGGTAATCTTTTAGCTCTGTCTTTAGAAGTTCTGTTGCCTTGTTCTTGTATCTTTCCACGGTTCGTATGGATATTTGCATTTCCTCTGCGATTTCTCCATAGCTCTTATTCTCGAAACGATTCTTCTCGAATGCGAGCCGATAGTTCTCCGGTAGCTTGTCAAGGGCTTGTCTTAATAACGTTTGCAGTTCTTCCCATGTGTAGAGTTCCTCACTACTTTCCGCATAGATCGGGATTTGTTCTTGGATGAGCGATTCGTAATATCTTTCATGGTTGCGTTGCAGATAATTTAAGCAGTGATTTCTGGCGCAAGTGACGAGATAGCTACGTGCGGAGGTCTTTACTGAGATACGGCTGCGATTTTCCCAAATAGCGAAAAACACGTCCTGCACGATATCTTCTCTTGTTTCCTTATCTGTGATAAAGCGTTTGGCGTACATACAAAGTGCCGGATAATATAACTCGAATAAGCGGTGGAAGGCGAGCCTATTATCTTCAGTCGTAATTTGTTCTAAAAGTAAATCGACATTAATAGCCTTGGTATGATTTCTTTCCATGATGGGGCAAAGGTATATATTTTTTGAAGAGAACAAAATTAAAAAAACTCATTTTCGCTGTCGTGTTTTTCTTTAGAGTGTGTCTCTATAAGTAAAGGAAGAAAATATATGGAAAGAAAGGTAGAACATAAAAGTGTGTCACGTCAGGTAGAGGAAATTAAAGCCTTGTCTGAGGACATATTAGAGTATCGATCGATTGACGTGCAAAAGGCATGGCTACGAATGGAACGTCGGGTAGGGCGGCAAGCTGTCAGACGAACTTTGTCGCTGCTTTTTACTCGTGCGGCAGTTATATTGGTGCTTCCGTTGTTATTTTCTTCGTTACTTTTCTCCTATTTGTATTATGCCACAAGATATGACGAGAAGTCCCAGCCTGTCGTTTATGCTGAGGTTAACTCCCTGCCCGGAACGATTACTCGGTTTGTGTTGCCAGACCAGTCTGTCGTATGGTTGAACTCGGGTAGTAAATTGACCTATCCGTCGGTGTTCGAGGAGAAAGAGCGCAAGGTGTTACTTTCCGGCGAAGGATATTTCGAGGTGGAGGCCGATCCGGAACATCCCTTTTGTGTATCAACTTCCGAAGGTTTACGGGTGGTGGCCTATGGAACAAAATTTAATGTCAATGCCTATGCTGACGAACCTTTTATAGAGGCCGTGTTGGAAAAAGGAAAGATTGACGTGATCCGGAATGATGAACGTATCCGATTGGAGCCGAACAAACAGGCGGTATTGGATAAGGAGAGCGGTACTTTCAGTGTTTCTGCGGCCAACCTGGAGGAGAAAATGGATTGGAAAGGAGGACGGATAGTTTTCCGGAATACTTCTTTGGATAAGGTGTTGAAACGATTGGAGAAACGATATAACGTGGAGATCGTATTGCATAAGAGCGGGAATGCGGAGTATAAATATCGGGCGACCTTTACTACGGAGACTTTGGAACAGATCTTGGATTATTTGAAACAGACTGCTCCTATCGAATGGACATCACGAGAGCCTTCGCAACGTCTGGATTCCTCGTTTGTTCGCCGGAGGATCGATGTTTATCAAAGATAATTGGAAATCTATACTAATATATTGTGTAATCATTAAATCTGTATGCTCATGAGCACATTTCATTTACGTAAGAGAAATCTTGCGCGGTGTTTACCTAATTCGGGCCGTATACTGAAACTTAGTACGGCATTTACATTTTTGACAGCTTTCCAGCTATATGCGGGAACATCTTCTTCGCAAGGAATGACACTTTCCTTGTCGTTGAAGAACGCAACGGTAGAACAAGCGATTGATCGGATCGAACAGGAGACTGGTTATTCTTTCTTGTATTCCAATCATGTCCTAGACACGAACCGTCTTATCAGTTTGAATGCTAGCAATAAGGATATAAGTGTGGTCTTGTCACAGGTTTTCGACAATATGGGGGTCGAATACAAGATTGTGGATAGGCAAATCATTTTGTCGCGTAAGGTGGAGTCCGCTCCTGTCGTACAGCAACAAGGCCGTAAGGTACAGGGTGTCGTATTGGATCCGAGTCAAGAACCGATCATTGGTGCGAATGTCTTGGTGAAAGGAACCTCTATTGGTACAATCACGGATATTGATGGTCGTTTCACGTTGGAAGTACCTGATAATGCGGTACTGGTCGTTTCTTATATCGGTTATTTGTCTATGGAGCTGACTCCGGGCTCGAAGACGGATCTGACGATATCTTTGAAAGAGGATTCGCAAAACTTGGACGAGGTTGTAGTGGTAGGTTATGGTGTTTCTCGTAAAAAGGACTTGACGGGTGCGGTTTCGGTCTTGAAGATCGATGACTTGAAAGATACACCGGTATCCAGCGTAGACCAAATGATGCAAGGTAAATTATCTGGCGTGAACGTGATGCCGGATAATATGCCGGGTGGTGGTGTCGCTGTCCGTATCCGTGGTTATAGTACGATTCGTAACAATGACCCTCTTTATATCATTGACGGTATTCCCGTGGATGGGGGAATCAATTTCTTGAATCCGAATGATATAGAGTCCATGCAAGTATTGAAAGATGCTTCCTCTGCTTCTATTTATGGAGCGCGTGCCGCCAATGGTGTTGTTATCATTAATACGAAAAAGGGAAAAGAAGGACAATTCAATGTGAATTTAGATGCGTACTTCGGTGTACAAAAAGCGGCTAAACAATTGAAGATGTTGAATGCGCAGCAATTTGGCGATATGTTGTGGCAAGCGATGAAAAACGACGGAAAGACACCTTCACACGATGTTTATGGAAACGGTGATCAAGCGGTTGTGCCCGAATATCTGGATAAAGATCATAAAATTCCTTCTGATGACGTGGATTGGGTAGATGAGATTTTGCGTGCCGCTATCGTTCAATCCTATAACCTTTCCTTCACGAAAGCCGATAAGAAATCCAATCAATTGTTTTCTTTGGGGTATTATGATCAGCAGGGATTGGTGAAGTTAAGCGATTTCAAGCGTGTGAGCGGTCGCTTTAATTCCGAGTATAAATTGTTCGATGACCATCTTCGTATCGGGGAGAATATTTCTCTTTCTCATTCTTGGGGTACTAGTGTCTCCAATAATGCGGCGTTGGGAGGAACTTTGTATGAGGCCTATAAGTTCCAGTCGATCACACCGGTGAAGAACTTGGAGGATGAATATGCGGGAAATGTCTTTTCGGATATTCCTAACCCGATGGGAAAGTTGCATAGAAATAAGGATAACAAGGATAAGAAGAGCCGCTTGGTGGGTAATTTGTACGCAGAGCTGCACTTGTTTGACGGATTTATGTTCAAGACTTCTTTTGGTGCAGACTATAATAATCTATACAGACGTTCTTTTAGCCCTAAATATGATGAGATCAACGCTTCTGAGAAATTAAGTGGTTTGTCTAACCGGAATGCATGGAACTTCAACTGGGTGTTCACGAATACCTTGAACTATACCAAGACATTTGGCGATCATACGATCAATGCATTGTTGGGTCTGGAGTCGTTGAGAAACCGGTATGAGTATTTTACGGCTTCGAGAGATGGTTTCCCTTCGGATGATCCTAACTTCCATTTCTTGGATGCGGGCGATGTAGGAACCCAAAAGAACTCAGGGTCTGCCACGGAGTATAGCATGGTCTCTTATTTCGGCAAGATCGATTACAATTATCACGATCGTTATTTGGTCGCTTTCACTTTGCGTCGGGATGGATCTTCCCGTTTGGGGAATAATAAGTGGGGTAACTTCCCGGCCGCTTCGGTGGGATGGCGTATCAGTAATGAGCCATTCTTTGATGTGGAGGCTATCAATAACTTGAAGCTTCGTGTCGGTTGGGGACAAAATGGTAACTCTGATGTTCCTTCTTACGCAACGATCGATTCCTATAAGAGTAGTTCATCTACCTCGAATTATCCGATTGATGGAAGTCAAAGCTCTGTGGATTTAGGATTTGTGCAGACTCGTAATGGTAACGCTAATTTGAAGTGGGAGACGACCACTCAAACCAATGTTGGCTTGGACTTAGGTTTCTTAAGCGGTGACTTGAATTTGACATTGGACTTCTTTAATAAGGACACCAAGGATTTGTTGTGGCGTAGAGCCTTACCTGCTTCGATCGGAGGAACGAACATGACGGTTTGGGATAACGTCGGAAAGATGAATAACAAGGGTTTTGAGATGGAGGTGAATTATCAGAAACAGATCAATCAAGATTTTGGCTTCTCTGTAGCATATAATTTCTCTATCATCAAGAATAAGATGACAGAGCTGAATGGCGTGGATTATATTGGTCTTTCCAGCAGCGAACTTCATGGACGAAACTTTGACCAAGAGACCTCTCGTTCGGCGGTAGGACAACCGATCGGCTCTTTCTTCGTGTATGAGGCAGATGGCTTGTTTCAAAACGACGCAGAGATCCAAAACTATAAGAATGATAAGGGCGAGCTGTTGCAACCGAACGCTAAACCTGGCGATATTCGCTTTAAGGACTTGAACGGTGATGGAGTAATCAATAGCGAGGATCGTGATTTTGTAGGTAGCCCGCTGCCTGATTGCAGTATGGGTCTAACGCTTGGGTTCAATTATAAGAACTTTGATATAAGTGCGTTCTTCCAAGGGGTATTTGGTAACGAGGTTTATAATTTGACAAATTATTTGGGTGAGTTCTATAATCAAGCTCAGTATAATAAAAACTCTACGATTCTGGATGCTTGGAGACCGGATCATACGAATACGGATATACCACGTGTAACATTGGATGACCCGAATAATAATATCCGGCCTTCTACTTATTATATTCATAACGCTTCCTTCGTTCGTTTGAAGAATTTGAAGATTGGTTATACCTTGCCGGATCGGATCGCATCTAAATTGAAATTGAAACGTACCTATATTTATTTACAAGGACAGAACCTGTTTACGATAACGGGCTATAATGGTATTGATCCGGAGGTGGGTTTACAGAGCTATTCTTCCGAGAACCGAAATTTGGATATGGGTGTTGATCGTGGCGTATACCCGTTGCCAAGGACATTCACCTTAGGAGTTAATGTTAATTTTTAATTGAAAATCTGATGTACGATGAAAAAGATAGTTAGTTTAGTTGTTGCGGCTTTAGTGATGTGCTCTTGTGCCGATTCTTTTCTTTCTGAGGAGCCTGTAGGGGAATTTATGCCCGAGCAGGTAGAAAGTGAGGAAAACATAGAGGGAATCGTGATAGGTGCTTATGCGGTATTGGATGGATATTATGCTTCGGATGCGATCAACTCCGGTTGTTCGAATTGGCAGTTTGGGGATGTCGTATCTGACGATGCCTATAAAGGGGGTGGAGGTACCGGTGACCAAAACCAGATTCACTTGATGGAAATCTTTAATGCCAATCCGACGGGTATCGATTTTGAGGCTCGTTGGGCTGCTCTTTATGAGGGTGTAAAGCGTTGTAATCAAGCGATTCGTTTGTTGAGCAATAGTACGGTAAAGAACAAAGAGCAACGTTTGGCGGAAATGCGTTTCTTGAGAGGACACTATTATTTCAACTTGAAAGTCATCTATAATTTGATCCCTTGGATTGATGAGACGGTGGTTGATCCGAATGAGTATCATACGAAATCGAATATGGAGTTTACGTCCGACCAGCTATGGGAAAAGATTTTGGGGGAATTCTCTGCCGCTTATCAAGTCTTGCCAGAAAGCCAATCAGATTATGGACGTCCTACCAAAATGGCGGCAAAAGCTTATATGGCTAAGGTGTATTTATATCAGTCGAAATGGAAAGAGTGCCTAAGTGCTTGTGATGAGGTGATCCAGTCCGGGAAATATACGCTGTATCCTGATTTCAGGGAAGTGTTCTTGCCGGAGAATGATAACAACTCAGAAATTATTTTTGCGGTTCAGTTATCTATTAACGATGGAGCGTCCAGTAATCAAAACGGAAGTTATGGCGATCGTTTGTTACCGCCGGGAGGTCCTTATCCAACTTATGGATTCTTGCGGCCGACTCAGAATTTGGTAAATGCTTATAAGACGAATGAAAACGGCTTGCCTTATAATGATGGTAAGGATGTAGCGGAAAGCGACTATGTGGATGTTCGTTTGGATCATACCTTGGCTCGGCCAAATATTCCGTTTATGGATGTACAGGTGTATGATTGGACTCCAAGAGAGGCTAGCGTATATGGCCCGTATAGTCCGAAGAAACGTTTGGTATCGTTGAACTCTACCCATTACTCTCCAATATGGCCATATGTGAATGCGTTGAATTTTTACGTGATTCGTTATGCGGATTTGCTGTTGTGGAGAGCTGAGGCCGCTATCGAGACCGGTGATTTGGAGACTGGACGTAAGTATATTAATAAAATTAGGGAGCGTGCAAAGAATACACAGCATGTCAAGCTGTGGGATGATCAGTCGCAAGATGCCGCTAATTATAAGGTGGAGATTTATACCGAGCCATTTAAGTCGAAAAATGAGGCTGTGCAAGCATTGCGTATGGAAAGACGTTTAGAGATGGCTCATGAGGGTATCCGCTTCTTTGATTTAGTGCGTTGGGGTATTGCGGATGAGGTTCTCAATGTGTATTTTGAGAAAGAAAAAACATTCCGTTCCCACTTGCAGAATGCTCGCTTTGTAAAAGGAAAGCATGAGTATTTTCCTATACCTCAATCTGTTATAGATATTTGTGGTGCTGAGGTAATGAAACAGAATCCGGGTTATTAAAGTTTTATGAATGGTTGAAAGAAAAGGCAGTGCCCGTTTGGGGCTGCCTTTTTTATTATTTTTGTATAGAGATGAAACAATTGAGATTTCTTTTATATCTGTTGAGTTGGGTTGTTTGCTGTGAGCTATCTGCGACTCCCCATAATATCGCTTCTTTGGCGAAAGTCTCTTGCTCTTCTGCGTTAACGCAGGAACAAGGTTGTGAGAATGTAGTGGATCAGGTGATTCGTATTGCAGGAAAAGGAGAGTGGGTCGCTAAAACAAAGTTGGACTTCCGGGGGCGGGTGTATCCCTATCCTTGGATTCAATTGGATTGGGAAGAGCCCATTTATACGAATCAAGTCATATTATATGATCGGGTAGATAAGGACAGCCATACGGCGGCCGGTACGTTGTTCTTTAGCGATGGAAGCTCAATCACGGTCAACCAGATTCCTAATGATGGAGCACCGAAAGTGGTGACGTTTGAGACTAAAAAAATAGAATGGCTTCGTTTTCAGGCGACAGATGGGGAAGGACGAGATTTAGGTTTGTCTGAGATAGAGGTTTATCCCGCACCGGAATCTTATACAGATTATGTCTCATGGGTTAATCCGTATATCGAGACGGCTAAGGGGCGGTATTTTTTCTTTGTTACAGGAAGCTTGCCTTTTGGAATGATCAGTTCCGCTCCGTTAACCCGTAATATCAATCAGGGAGGAGGAGGTTATAATTATAACTCTACAACGGTATTAGGTTTTCCGCAAATTCATAATTGGATGATTTCTGGCTTGTCTCTGATGCCAGTAAAAGACGAGGTAGATGTCTGTGGGGGGGATAAGGCTTGGCGTTCTTCTTTCTCCCATGAGGGTGAGATCGTTCAACCCGGCTATCATCGTTTATTTTTGGATTCCTACAAGATATGGGTGGAACAGACCGTTACGGATCGAGTGGGGCTTTATCGTCTTACGTATGCGGAAGATGGTTTGGCGAAGGTCTTGGTGAACTTGGGAGGTCATATCGCTACTTCTACTTTGTTGAATGCTCATGTGACTAAAGTGAGTGATACGGAGATCTCCGGATATTTTGATACAGCCGGTCGTGTATGGGGCGGTGTGGATGTTGCGAAAGTGTATTTTGTCGTTCAATTCAATAAGCCAATCGAGGCATTGAATGGTTGGGTGGGCGATAAGAAGGAAATGGGAGTTGGACATTTTACGGGTTCTTCCGAATTAATTACCGTGCCTAAGTCCTCTTTTAAACAATCTCCTTCTTCTGGCGTAGAAGCTTGTTTTGGATCTTTTAAGGCTGGTGATGAGCTGTTGTTGAAGACCGCTATCTCTTATGTGAGTGAGGAAAACGCCCGTGAGAATATAGAGCGGGAATGTAAACATTGGGATTTTGATCAAGTTAAGAGTGCGTCCGAGCGTATTTGGAATGAGTGGTTGGGAAAAATTGATGTGCAAGGTGGTTCTTTTCAGCAAAAGACCAAGTTTTATACCGATTTGTGGCACATATTGTTGGGGCGCCATAAGATAGATGATAGCAATGGCGAGTATCCGGATTATTTGTCCGGAGGAGAACGTATTGGAAAACAAACAAGGATACATACGATTGCTCCTAAATTCCAAGTACGGACTTTGCCTAAAGATAAAACAGGAAAATCAAGGTTTCATATGTATAATTCAGATGCTCTATGGTTGACACAGTGGAATTTAAACACGTTGTGGGGACTGGCGTATCCTTCTGTTTTAGACGAGTTTTCCGCTTCTTTTATCGAATATGACAAGAATGGAGGTCTATTACCTCGTGGGCCGTCCATAGGGTCTTATACTTATATTATGACGGGCTGTCCGGCTACCTCCTTGATTACTTCCGCTTATCAGCGAGGGGTATTTCATAAATGGTCGCCCAAGGAGGGATATGCGGCTATGAAAAGGAATCATGAGAAAGGTGGTATGCTTGCCTTTGATATGGATAAAGAGTTGGAGTTCTATATTAAACATGGATATTGCCCAGAAGAGGCTGGCTTGACTATTCAATGGGCCTTTGAGGATTGGGCTTTGGGAGAAATGGCGAAAGCTATGGGAAAACTCAAGGATTATAATTATTATAGAAATCGTTCCTTGGGCTGGCCTGCGTCTTGGCATCCGGATTTGAGGTTGATGATGCCTAGAAAAGAAACAGGAGAGTGGGTCCATTTGGATCCTTTGTCCGAGCGTGGGTTTGTACAAGCCAATGCTTGGCAGGCTACTTTTGGATTATCTCATGACATTGAAACATTGGCTCGCTTGATGGGAGGTAATGACAGCTTAGCTACTCAATTGAATTATGTGTTTGAGATGTCGAAAAATGCAAGATTCCTGTCTAGTTATGTTAGTTATGCCAATCAACCCGGTTGCTCGAATGCGCACGTTTTCTCACATGTAGGAAAGCCTTGGCTGACTCAATATTGGGTGCGTCAGGTCGCTAAACAGACCTATGGTGATATTACGCCAGAGCGAGGCTACGGCGAAAATGATGAAGATCAAGGACAGATGGCTGGAATAAGTGCACTGATGGCTATGGGATTATTCAGTTTAGATGGAGGCTCTGCCTATAATCCGATGTATGATATTACAAGCCCTGTTTTCAATGAGATTACGATTCGATTGGATTCTCGGTATTATAAAGGGAACGAGTTTAAGATTAAAGTACATGATAACTCCCCTGAGAATTGTTATATCCAGAAAGCTTCTTTGAACGGAGAGATGTATCATAAATATCAATTGCCGCATACCGTATTTGAGCAAGGTGGCCTTTTGGAATTATGGCTTGGTGATAAACCAAACAAGGAATGGGGAACTCAATAACGATTTGGGCATATCTCTCAATTTGCATGATGATTCAAAAAAAGGATGTGCGTAACAATGAGGCACATCCTTTTTCATTTCCTTTTAAATCTAAGTAGCGTGTATTATTCTACTCGTTTGTTGATTACGATATGACCAAAATAGCCAAGGAGAACTAATCCCAGACCTGTAAGTAGAATACTATTTGTCATACCACCGGTGAAAAACGGTACAGCCAAAACTGCCGCACCAATAATGAGTACGATCACTCCTAGATTTTTAATTAACTCATTCATGGTTATAGATATTTTATAATTATTTTCTTTTCTACCGCAAATAAAGCAATAATAACCCGATCGTGAAAATATTTTCGGAGAAAAATAATGAAACGATTGAAATTAGCTTCTATATTTGTGTTATAATATAGTTACGTATGGGAAGAATACTTTACATAGTTTATTTGTGGCTGTTTTTTGTACCTGTATTTCTGGTACTGACTATACTTACGGCTGTGACGGTTATCATCGGTTGTCTATTGGGGGGAGAGAAAATCTTCGCTTATTATCCGGGTATGATCTGGTCTCGATTGACTTGCTATCTGGCGCTTTGTCCGGTGACGGTAAAAGGGCGTGAGCATATAGACCGGAAACAATCGTATGTTTTCGTCGCTAATCATCAAGGTGCGTTTGATATTTTCTTGATATATGGTTTCTTAGGCGTTCCCATTAAGTGGGTGATGAAGGCGGGTATCGCTAAAATTCCATTTGTCGGGACCGCCTGCCGTGCGGCCGGTTTTATCTTTGTCGATAATTCTACGCCGAAGGCTGCCGCTCGTAGTGTTTTGGAGGCGGAGCGTTGTCTTCGGAACGGGGCTTCCGTGGTTGTTTTCCCGGAAGGTTCGCGTACGTATACCGGAAAAATGATTCGTTTCAAGAAAGGGGCTTACCAAATGGCTCTGGATCAGCATTTGCCTATTATTCCGATCACCTTAAACGGGCCGTTTGATGTTTTGCCGATCGGGTCGTTGAATGTCCATCGTCATCGGATGGAGATGGTGATCCATTCGGCGGTTTCTACCGAGAATATAGACACTTCCCACAGAGGAATGCAAGTGTTCGCTGATCAGACTCAGGAAATCATAGCATCCGCCTTGTGGGAAGAATATAAATAATTTAGGTTATTATTTCCAACTTTTCAGGATGTCATGTTTCGCTACTTTCAGGCTGAATCCGAAATTATCACCGAACATGGAACCGGCATCAGCAGCCAAAGATCCTGTAAATTCCCATCCCGATAAACGGGGATGTTGATAAGAGATATCTAAAAGTCCGGAAGCTCCTCTTTTCTTGTTCAAGAAAGGGGTGGCATGTCTACCCCAACTATTCATCACGGTTACTAATACCCGATAAGATACTTGTGAGGAGATAGCGCCTTCCGCACCAAAATGCCAGTCACGAACACGGTTGTTCTTGAATCCTAATGAACCGGCCTCGTTATACTCTGGGCTTGTGATCAGAGGAGAACCTATCGCCCGGTTAAAATAAGAGGCTCCGGTAGTGTATTCTCCGTTGTTATAATAATCATCACCACCGCCACCTACGCCGGGATGTAGGTCGTGATCAAAATCGATGAAGTGGAACTGTCCGCTTTGGTCTCTTGTAACCAGATACTCCACGACCACCTTACGCAACCACGGAAATTTTGGTAAATCCAATTGTCCTCC
The DNA here is from genome assembly GCF_023656845.1 of Parabacteroides sp. Y3-G-102. Taxonomy (NCBI): domain Bacteria; kingdom Pseudomonadati; phylum Bacteroidota; class Bacteroidia; order Bacteroidales; family Tannerellaceae; genus Parabacteroides; species Parabacteroides sp. Y3-G-102. Next base: position 34,401 of record NZ_JAMOKU010000013.1, read on the forward strand.
CCATAATCCGTCGGTATTGTTTACGAATATCATACCGGATTTATCCTCGAACAAATGTTGGTAATAGGCGGATACTTGCCAGTTTGGTTGTGTAAAAGCCAATTTGAAATCGTAAGAACCGTAATGATTACCCAATACATTGATCTGATCGGATACTGTTGCATTGTCACCACCTTCACTACCGCAAATAACCCGGATCAGGTCCTTGATGGATTGAGGCTGCTTTCCGATCTTAGGATTGGTTGAGGTTCCTCCCCATTGTGCCCAATGCTGTACACCGATTACACCGGATAACGGAAAATCATTGCGTGTATCCTTGATCTGTACAAATAATGATTTATGATGCCATAAAACGTTATCTACGTAAGTTTGCTTATTGTTTGTGAAGTTAGCCAGATAATCCTTGTCGAAAGAACGACCGACGGCAAAGTCTCCTTTGACTTGCATCCAGCCTTTCGTTAAAGGAACGACGGTAAATTCCGGAATACTGATGTTCACTTCCGGAATCGGGCGGGCATTGGCAGATTGTACGATATCGCCCGAGCTAAGCCAACGATCCCAAAGAGAATTATAGCGTTCCTTGCTTCCTACACTCAATAGCAAGCATTTGTAACCTAACTCGGCATATATTTGTTGGATAAAGAAATTGCGATGACGAGGAACTGCGGCCACTACGTCTAATCCGGCTCCCCAGCGAAAACCTTTGCCAAAAGTTTGATTATGGAATACTCCCGCATTCAAATATCCGTTATTCGCTTCCAAAGGAACAATTCCGTATCGATTGCTAACCATCCAGAAAGGGGTATTGTCGCCACTAGCTACCGATCCGAATATTTCGGCCTTGTAGGTAGTCGCTTCCGGAGTTGTCTCTTCTTCTTGAGCGAAACTAGCCGTTGCCATCCCCAGACAAGTCAGACCTATAAAAATTGATCGCACTGATTTCATGTATATATAAATGTTTTGTCTGGGCGCAAAGGTAAGGATTTATATGTTTGGTGCAACCATTATTGTTTCTTTAACCACTCGAATATAGTTTGATAGGCATCGTTCCGATAGGGCTTTTGAGATAGGATCAGATCGTGGATGCCGTTTGGAATGGTATCTCTCGTGACTTTGTCTCCTAGTTTCTCCCCGTATTTTTGAATGTCTTGAACATCCAAGACGATGTCGGAGGTCATGTATTCCTCATGCCATGTCTCTGTTTCCGGAAAAGATTTGTTGGAAGACATCACTAGTATCGGACAATCCAGTTTTAACCCTTTTTGTACCGTCTGTTGCGCTTCTTGTATGGCTTTGATCCATCCGGCTTTTTTCGGATGCCCGAATATCATTTTCCAGTTCGTGTCAAACTCCCATTCTCCTTTATATTGCTTAAGCAAGCTATAAGCGTAATTCGGATCACCCAAACCTTGTACGGTAAGATTCGGGAATAGCCTCCCGACAAACGCAACGGTTGGCAGTACGACTTTCTCCATAAACCATCCGAAATTCCAATCCAGAAAAGGGCTATTTAAGATAAGCCCGTCTACCGGTAACTCCCCTTTTTTACTATTCAAATAATAAGGTGTGATCAATCCGCCTGTAGAATGCGCCATTAATAATATCCGTTCATTACCTTCGGACCGGATGGTGGCTAAAGCGGTATCGATATCAGCGAAATACTCTTTTAGGCTCTTGCAAAAGAACGGGTTTTGATTGGGTAATATCGAACGTCCGTATTTCCGCAAGTCCATCGCATAAAAATTATATCCGTGAGCGTTTACGCTATCCCCTAATTGTTTCTGGAAAAAATAGTCATTATAGCCATGGATATACAGCACGGCCTGTTTTACGCTATCCAGTTGAGGTTTCTTGACCAGTGTGCAAACCACCTTCCCCTCATAGTCATCCGGCATCTGGAAGGTACGGCGTAAATAACCATTCCCCAATATATCGGGTACGTATTGGGCATATACCTCGCATAAAATGAAACAGAGGAATATAATAAGATTTATTTTTCGAGACATAAATATATTGTTTCTATTTTATAACTGTATTTGCAAAGATAGGGTTTATCAATCAATGGTAATTAACCAAGATCATAAAATAAAAAATGACAGATAAGCATGAAAAACGATAGGATAAACGTGAATATTGCAACTTATACGTAAAAAGCCCTATTTGTGGGTACTCTATGATTTTTAATCTTAATAATAAATATTTTACTTTGTTGGAAAATGGAAGCGTGTATGGAACCTGAAATAACTGTAATAATAGTAGATGACGACTTTGGATCAGTCCAAAGGCTACAAGACGATCTATCTGCCTTTTCTTGTATAAGGATACTGGATACGGCTATGACTGCGGAGATTGGTAAAAAACAAATCATTAAATATCATCCGGATTTGGTGTTTCTGGACGTGGAGCTACCGGATATGTCTGGCTTTGAACTGCTAAATGATATACAAGATGATATCCAGCCCAATTTGCGGATCGTATTCTATACGGCTTATGATAAATATATATTGGACGCTCTTCGTGCTTCAGCTTTCGATTATCTGTTAAAACCTTATTTAACGGAGGAGTTGGCCTCCCTTATAGAGCGTTTTCTTACGAGCGAGCCGAAAGATGTCATCAGCATGGAGAGATCGTTGCGAAAAATATTGAATCGAGACAATCGATTCGCTATCCAAACGGTATCCGGCCTCTTGATAGTCCGTTGTGAGGAAATATTCTTGTTTCAATTCTTGAAAGACCAGCGCTGTTGGCAGATTCTATTGACTTCCCGCAGTTCACATAAATTAAAGATGAGTACTACAGCGAAGGAGTTATTGTCTATCAATAATATGTTTGTCCAGATTAGTCAAGATTGCATCGTGAACCTGTCCTATTTGATGTTTATCGAGAATAAGACCTTACGATGTGAGTTTTATCCCCCCTTTCAGGATGAGGAGCGGATAGCCTCACATCGGTATTTTAAATTGTTGAGGGAACGGTTGGATATTATTTGATGATTACTTAACCTTATAAGAAAGTATGATATAATATCTTTTCTCGTTTGCGTCAAATTTGGACTACTTTATTAAAGGGAAATTCATTGTTTTGTGTCAATGCCAGTTTCATAGGCTCGGGCAACTGTATCGTAAATTCATGCGTTTCTCCTAATTTTATCTGTTTTGCAGGGTGTAATAGCCTTCTGAAGTGAATAACTAACGGCTTGTCGAGTGAATAACTAACGGCTATACCTAGCCACTAGCTTACGGCTTGGGAGGTGAATAACTAACCACAATGCTCACCCTCTTCGGTCAATGCGAAAAGTCTCGTATCTTCATCGCCCCATACACCTAAGATACTTCGCCAATGAACTTAGGATACTTTCTCAATGAAACTAAGATACCTTTTTCGCATGGCTAACTGATATGCCTATCCCCATTGAGTTTTTACTGACTCCATTGTTTTTGAGATAGTTAGTTGATTATTTACCGAAGTATTGTTTTATTCGATTATTTATATATCTTCGCATTACAGAAACCGTCGTTTCCAAAACGGTGGTTTCGGAACTGCGTATTTCTAAATCAATTTGAGTATGAGATTCTACGATAGAGAGAAAGAAATTAGCCGACTTCGAAAAATCGAGCAAGCATCACGAAACAATGCCCAGCTAACCGTTGAAAGATTATAAAATAACCTACTTAGGGCTGTCAATGGAGAATATGTGAAGACATTTGTCATAGCTGGTAGTTGAGAAATAGCGAAGGGTAAATATTATTTGAATAAATAACTACTTTTGTGGTGAGCCTTATTTAATTAATTGTTAATATTGCCGTGCGCAAAGATTAATCTTAAGTACCGAAAAGAATGGAAAAACAGTTATTTATCTCTATTGTAGAACGTTATTATCCTTGGATCAGCTGTTTGGAGAAAGCTGCGTTCCAGATACACGATGACGTAAACCAGAAATACGACCACGTATTACCCTATGGTTTCCATTTGAAAATGGTGGCCTCGTTCGTATCACGGTATGGATATTTGGTCGCGGAAAGTGAGGCGGACATCTTGGTATTGTATGGGAGTGCCTATCTGCATGACACGATAGAAGACGCACGGATGACTTACAATGATATCGTGAAATTTATCGATGATTTTCGAGTAGGGAGTTTGGTACTGCCGGAAGAGATCAAACGGAAGCTGGAAGAGCAAGTTCCGGAAATCGTATATGCCTTGACTAATGAGAAAGGGCGCAACAGGAAAGAACGTGCCAATGAGACCTATTATAAGGGGATACGGGATACGAGATTTGCGTCGTTCATAAAGATGTGCGACCGGTTGGCGAATATACAATATACGATGATGTTCGTCTTCGCGAACCGTATGCTTGAGGTCTATCGCAGAGAGTATCCGGAATTTATACGGTCGATCAGCGAAGGTTCTGTCACGCCAATACCGGATGTCATGAAAAAAGAGGCAGAATGGTTATTGAATAGCGAGTCGTATGTAATATAGGGTGATGTCTTTTTTCCAGAAATCCATACGAAGTGATGAAGATCTGCTTTCCGCATTGAGAGAGGGAAGTGAGGATGCGTTCACGGTTATTTATGAGCGGTATCATAAATTACTGTACGTATTAGCGTATAAATACCTGAAAAATTCATTCGCCGCGGAAGATGCCGTGCAGCAAGTATTCTTGAGGCTGTGGGAGTCGCATTCCTTATTGATGATAAACGTAAACTTGCGGAACTATCTCTATACGATGCTGAAAAACCATGTGTTGAATGAGATCCGGAATAATAATAGCGCGTTAGAGAAAAACTATGAGATCGTGCAATCTTCGCCGGAATATGAGGATGAGTTGTTGGCCAAGATTGAAGAGAAGGATATGATGGAACATTTCTACCAAGCGATCGAACACTTACCCGAGCAAAAACGGCAAGTCTGCTTATATAAGTTGAAAGGAAATCTATCGAATCAGGAAATCGCCGATAAGATGAGTATCTCGGTGCCAACCGTTAAAACTCATTATGCCCAAGCGATAAAAATACTTCGGACACATTTTGAACGGTTATTTTTATTTCTTTTATATTTGTGGAACTCATCCTATTGATCGTTTGGCGTGTCAATTAAAAAAGGAAGATATATATGAGAATACCGGATCAGTCAATTATAGAAAAAACGCTGGATAATGAGGCGACTCCCGAGGAAGCCCGTGAGGTGGTTCACTGGTTCAAGACACCAGAGGGGCAAGCTTGGCTTGCTAAGCGTATGGATATGGATGAGAAAGCCATTCACATGGGGCAGGAGGAGGAGTGGATCGACCATCCGGTGCCATCGGCCGTGATGTATCAGCGGATCGTGCGCCAGCTTCATCGCCAGCGTATACGTCGTCTTATTGCGTATGCGGCAGCCATTTTGATACCGGTGGCCTTGTTTATCGGTCTTTTCATGCGTGTTAACTCACAAGTGGATTTATTGGCGGATGATGGATACGATGAGGTTTATGTCCCTAATGGTGAGCGCATGCAAGTGCTTTTTCAAGATGGGAGCAAGGTGCATCTAAATTCAGGGAGCCGGATACGGTATCCGAAAAAGTTTGGTCTTTACGAACGGAAGGTCTATCTGGAAGGGGAAGCTTGGTTTGAGGTCGCGAAAAATAAGAACAGGCCGTTTGTCGTAAATCTTTCCTATATGGATATTAAGGTTTTGGGTACCACTTTTGACGTAAAGGCCTATCCGGAGGAAGACGCTATATTTATTGCCTTAGAGACCGGATCGATCGAGCTAAAATCCAAATCATTCAAGTCGTATCAATTGCGTCCCGGTGAGAAAGCGGTTTACGATAAGCTATCGGGCCGTTGTGAGGTTGTCCGTTCACATGATGTCAAGTTATATTCTGCATGGAGGCGGAATGTATTGGTATTTAAAAGTGCGCCTTTGCCTGAAGTGATGAAAACAATAGCTAGGACTTATGGTGTGTCTTTTGAGATAAAAGACTCCATGGCGTTGAAATATACATATACGATTACGACGGATAGTACGAATTTAACCACGGTACTAAAAGAGTTAGAGAAAATCACGCCTGTACTATTCGAGGAAAAAGGGGGTAAGATAGAAGTCCGGATGAAAAAATAAAAAAATTAGCTATAACGACTCATCCTTTTTGATTTGTCGTGTGTCTATTTGATAGGAGAGCAGGAAACAGAGTGTTAACCTTAAAATAGATATGCGTATGGATTCCTCATAAATAGATAACATAAGAACAGCCGAAAAGCTCCTACCCTTTTCGGCTGCCGGTCGTATTAAAAATAAATTTCTAATACCAACTATTAAAATCAATACAAATATATGAAAGAAAAGCAAGAAAGCCCTCGGCGTAGGTGCCTTTTAATATTAATTGAGAAAATACCGAATGCCATGAAGTTAACCTTTCTATTTTTAGTCATATCCTTGCTGAGTTTCACGGCTACCGCCTCGGCTCAGCGGGTTTCTATTGTGCTGGACAATGCGAAAGTGGAGAAAGTTTTAGCTACCATCACCCACCAAACCGGGTTGAGTGTTGCGTATAGCAAACAAATCGTAGATTTGAATCGGAGAGTGAGCGTTAATTTTACGAATGCAGAATTGACAAATGTATTGGATAAAATAACGGAGGGCACGTCATTAAGTTATGAAGTTAAAAATGGAAAGATCTACTTATTTGAAAAACCTATAGCGAATGCGGTCACCCAGCAAGCCAAAAAAATAACGGGTGTTGTTGTCGATTCAAAAGGGGAACCTATCATTGGAGCGAATGTTGTGGAGAAAGGTACTACAAATGGTACGATAACAGACTTTGATGGTAAATTTATTTTGGAGGTATCGGATAACGCGACACTTCAATTTTCTTATATCGGCTTTATGCCAACAACTGTCGCTATTGCGGGACAGACTTCATTGAATGTACGTTTAAGGGAGGATACACAGGCTTTGGATGAGGTCGTAGTTGTAGGTTATGGAACCCAGAAGAAAGTAAATTTGACAGGTTCTGTTTCTTCCGTGAAGTTTGATGAGGAATTGGCGAATCGTCCGATCACTGATGCTTCTCAAGCACTTTCCGGAAAGGTCTCCGGTGTGTGGATCAGCCAGAATTCGGGTAAGCCGGGAGATGATGGAGCGCAATTGAGAATTCGTGGCTGGGGTACATTGAATAATTCGGACCCGTTGGTGATTATTGACGGAGTAGAAGGGGTATTCAGCCAAGTAAACCCGAGTGACATCGAAAGTATCACAGTCTTGAAGGATGCGGCTAGTGCGGCTATTTACGGATCAAAGGCCGCTAACGGTGTCGTTTTGGTTACGACGAAGATGGGAAAGAATAATGAGAAAACCCAAGTAGAGTTGAACTCTTACGTCGGAATGCAGCAGATCGGACGTCATTTTGATTTAGTGACGAATAGCGCCGAGCATATGACTATGGCGAATCAAGCTTTGGTGAATGGGGGAGAGAACCCTCTTTTCTCGGAAACATTGATCTCTAATTTCGCTAATGGAACAGATCCTTATAAATACCCGAATACGGATTGGTATGACTCTCTTTATCGGAATGCTTTAATAACAGGGCATAATTTATCCATTCGCGGTGGATCGGAGAAACTATCTTCCTTCTTGTCTTTGAACTATTTGAGTCAGGAAGGTATTTTGATGAACTCTAAGGCGGAGCGGTTCGGTATCCGGGCAAATGTGGAGTATAAAGTGAATTCATGGTTGAGAGTTGGCGCTCGTTTGAATTATACTCGTAGGAATTCCCAAGAGCCTTTTGATTTGTTCCGTGTATTCGAACAGCAACAAGGCGCGGCTCCTTTCATCGCTCCATATACCCGGGATGGCCGTTTCGGTTCAGTAGAGGCGATTAAGGATGATGGCACTTTATTGTATACGACTTATCAGCCGGTTATAGACGCTTCGAACGGGGCGACTAAAACATCCAAGGATTATATGGCTGTAAATGCTTTCGCTACCGTGGATTTTACGAAAGACTTGAACTTACAAGTAACATGGGCCTCTAATGGCAATTGGAAAATGGTTGATAAATATAATGAGACCCTTTATGGATATACGGATTCTGGCATAGAGACGATACCGAAAAATTACAATCGTGATGGTATTGTGTTGAGTAGAGAGCAAGTATCGACCATGCGTAATAATTTCCAAGCGACATTAAACTATAGCAAGCGATTTGCGGATAAGCATTATGTTGCCGCTATCCTTGGTACCCAATTGGAGAATTACAGTATAAAGAACGTATTTGCCCGAAGAACCAACCCACCCAAAGAAGGATTAACCCAAGTGGACGCGGGAACGGAAGGTATCAAGGGAGAGGGAAATTTTGAAGGTCTACGCATGGCATCTTATTTTGGTCGATTGAATTATGCCTTTGCGGATAAATATTTATTTGAGATGAATCTCCGTGCCGATGCCTCCTCTCGTTTTAAACGGGGAAATCGCTGGGGTGTTTTTCCGGGTTTCTCTGCAGGATGGCGTTTGAGTGAAGAGGCGTTTATTAAGAACCTGAATCTGTTTTCTAATTTGAAACTACGTGCGTCATGGGGACAATTAGGTAATCAAACCATTGAAGGATATTGGCCTTATTTAACAGTGATCTCCCAAAATTATGACTTGAGTTATAATTATGGAGGCTCATTGGCTCCGGGTGCTGCCGTAACCGCTTTGGTGGATGAGGATATTACTTGGGAAACTACCTCTTCCTTGGATATTGGCGTGGATTTGGGCTTCTTAGGTAATAAGTTGAATATTGAAGCTGATTACTTCAATAAAAAGACAACCGATATTATCGTTCAATTGCCAATACCAAACGTATTAGGGGATAAGACCGCGCCGTTTGAGAATGTGGGCGAGATGAAAAATAATGGTTTTGAGTTAGTCGTGAATTATGATAATCTTGAGACGAGCAGAGATCGCCTTGGATTTAACGTAGGACTAAACTTTACGTATATCGATAATAAAGTAACGAAATTTCAAGGAGGAAACTCTCCGGACCAGCTTTATTTGATTCGTGAGGGATATCCGTATAAGGCTTTGTATGGCTATAAAGCGGTTGGCATCTATCAATCGGACGAAGAAGCCGCTCAACATATGCATAGCAATGGGCTTAAGCCGGAAATGGGAAATCTGAAATACGAGGATGTTAATAACGATGGAAAATTAGACTATCAAGATAAACAAGTACTTGGTAATACGATTCCTAAAATTACGTATGGACTTACTGCCGGCTTACGCTATAAAGGGTTTGACTTAAATATCTTATTCCAAGGTTTGGGACAGGCGAATGCGTTTACGAAGAGCGGCATGACCCGTATGCAATACGAATGGCTGACTATTTCTGATAAATGGCGGGATGCGTGGAGCCCAGAGAATCCGGACTCAAATATACCGATGCTTCGGTTTGACTCTTCATGGGACACGTATGACTCCTCATTTTGGGTACATCGTATCGATTTCTTGAAATTGAAGAACTTACAATTAGGTTATGCGTTCCCTGAATGGATTACCTCAAAGCTAAAAATGCAACGGTTGTATGTATATGCGAATGCCCAGAACCTGTTTACGATTATGTGGAAAAAAGGGTATGAAGGATATGATCCGGAAAGAAATACGTTTGATTCGGGTACCAATTATTACCCGACTCCGAGAATATTTACATTTGGTATAAATCTTAATTTCTAAAAGTATGAAACAGTTATTAGCATATTGCTTATCAATTATACTATGTGTCTCTTTCACGGGATGTATGGAGAATTATTTGGATTTGTATCCTGAGGATAAGATTACTTCGGCGAGTTTCCCGGAAAATGAATCGGATATCAAACTCCTTTTAAATGGTGTCTATGCTCAATTGAGGGAAAAAGAGGTTTATAATCAAGGCTTGTTTGGCTTTGGCATAACGGATGGAGCTACCCCTAACGCATTTAACTGGGGAACGGATGAGGTTTTTAATAAGCTGGGTGCCGGGCGATTGAGCTCTAGTGACGGAGGAGTCGTAACGTATCGTTGGAAAAGATGTTACGAGATAATCTCCCGGGCAAACTATTTGTTGGCCTGTATGGATTTAGTGGATTTATCGGAAGAAGCGAAAGCCAAATATTCAGGTGAGACTCATTTTCTACGGGGACTGGCTTATTCCGTGCTAGCGGAAACCTATGGTGGGGTACCTATTATATTGACGGATATATCCACGGAAGAAGCTCGTAGCTTGAAGCGGGCGAGTTTGGAGGAGACTTGGCAACAGGCGTTGGATGATTATGAGGTTGCGATCACCAATTTGGGAGTGGATGCTCCCGAGCCGGGGCGTGCTACCAAGGGGGCGGCTTTAGGTATGAAAATGCGAGCCTACTTATACCAAGGTAAATACAAGGAGGTTCTGTCTTGTGTCGAGCAAATTGATGCGTTGAAGAAATATGGTCTATTCCATAGTTATGAGGGTTTGTTTGATCCGGCTAATGAGAACAATAAGGAAGTATTGTTTGATATCCAATATATTGAAGGCGAAAATTCGCAAGGTTCCTATATTGACCAGTATTGCGGAACGGGTACCGGAAGTTGGACCCGTGGAAGCCGTTATGTCCCTACGGATGATTTGGTAGCGGCTTATGAGACGATCGACGGCTCTCCTGTAGATCCCGAGAATCCTTATGAGAACCGGGATCCTCGTTTAGGTTTCACGGCTGTACTTCCGGGTTCTTATTTCTTGGGCTATCGTTTCCCTAATTACCTGTATCCGGGAGGTGCGTTTAATCATGCCGGTAATCGGTTGAAACATTTAAGTACCCGTAAATATCGGATTCAGGATGAGTCAAAGCTTCCTCCTTCCGGACAATCTTATATCAATGATATCATACTGAGATATGCGGATGTCTTATTGTCAAAAGCGGAGGCGATTATTGAGACGAATGGAAATGTGGCGGATGCGATCGCTATCCTTAACCGGATCCGTACGGAAAGGGATGATGTTAAGATCTCTTTGTTGCCGACATCTATGAGCCGTGAGGAGGCCCGTGAGAAAGTGAGACATGAGAGACGGATTGAGTTAGCATTAGAAGGACGTTATTGGTCAGATGTAAAACGTTGGAAAATCGGTAAGGAACTTTACCCTATGATTATTAAGGATCATGAGGGTAGCGTGATCGAGACGAAGTTCCCAAATGGCTATTTGGAATATTACGATTTATTACCGATTCCTGATAGCGAGCGCTCTTTGAATCCGAATTTGGATCAGAACCCGGGTTGGTAATGTTCAACTAAAAGAAGGATGAAATGAAATTTATATCTAAACTAATATCTGTATTAGCTTTTTCCGGAGCGGCCGTGGCTACTCAAGCGGCGGAAAGGCCAAATGTGATCATCGTATTTATCGATGATTTCGGATATGGGGATTTAGGTTGTTACGGGAGTACGAAGCATCGTACTCCCCATATCGACCAGATGGCTAAAGAGGGAATACGACTGACCGATTTCTATGTGGGTTCGAGCGTGAGCACACCTTCCAGATCGGCTTTATTGACAGGGTGTTATCCAAGGCGAGTCTCCATGCATGTAAATGCGGACCCTACACCTTTGATGTCCAAAGGGAGGCAAGTGCTATTTCCTGCTTCGCATAAAGGCTTGAATCCCGGTGAGATAACGATCGCCGAGTTGATGAAGGAGCAGGGATATGCGACGGCTTGTATCGGGAAATGGCATCTAGGGGATCAATTGCCATTTCTTCCTACCCGGCAGGGTTTCGACTACTATTATGGTATTCCTTATAGTAACGATATGGATCGTCCGTATTGTCCGTTACCCTTGATGGAACAGGAGGAGGTAATAGTGGCTCCTGTCGGTCATGATTCCTTGACGATTCGTTATACCAATAAGACTGTGGAGTTTATAAAGTCTCATAAGGAATCACCGTTCTTTATTTATTTGTGCCATAATATGACTCATAATCCGTTAGCGGCTTCTCCCGCTTTCAAGGGAAAGTCTCAGAACGGACTCTATGGAGATGCGACCGAGGAATTGGATTGGTCGATGGGAGTCTTGCTTGAGACTTTAAAGGAGGAAGGATTGGATCAAAATACCTTGATTATCTTTACTTCCGATAATGGTGCGGATGAACACTTCGGCGGTACGAACCGTCCGTTGAGAGGCCAAAAGGGTACGACGTATGAAGGTGGATTCAGGGTGCCTTGTATAATGAGATGGCCCGCTAAAATACCGGCGGGACAGGAGACTGATAATCTGGTGACTTCGATGGATTTCTTACCGACATTGGCGCATTATTGCGGTTATGCGGTTCCTTCCGACCGGGTGATAGATGGACATAATGTGTCTGGAATCTTGGAGGGAGAATCGATGGCATTGCCCACGGAGACTTTCTATTATTACCAGAAACAACAATTACAGGCGGTACGTTGGGGAAACTGGAAGTATCATTTACCTTTGAAGGAACGTATCAAAGGCCCTCACTTCCCGGATACGGAAGTCGGTGAAGCTCGTTTATATAATTTGGGGAATGATTTGTCGGAAACAACCAATGTCATCGATAAACATCCCGAAGTAGTAACGAAGATGAATCAATGGATCGAACAGGTTCGTAGTGATATGGGAGATTGGGGATATGAAGGCCGGAACCAGCGTCCTGCCGGTATCATAGATGAACCTTTTCCCCGTTTACTTAAATAAAAAGATACGTATATGAAAACACTGAAATCATTGTCTGTTTTAACAGCGGCGGTATTATCGAACAGCTTGAGTTTGAACGCTGCCTCGGATGCGGCCAATAAGCCTAATTTTGTAATCATATTCTGTGACGATATGGGATATGGGGATTTGAGTTGCTATGGGAATCCCACGATCCGCACACCGAATATAGACCGTATGGCTTGTGAAGGAATGAAGCTGACCCAGTTTTATGTGGGGGCCGGAGTTTCTACGCCAAGTCGGGCCGCGTTAATGACCGGACGTTTGCCGGTTCGAAATGGATTGTATGGAGATCGTGTGGCCGTACTTTTCCCTAACTCAAAGGCAGGGTTAGGGCAAGACGAGGTTACGATCGCCAAAGTTTTACAACAAAACGGGTATGCGACCGGCTGTGTAGGCAAATGGCATTTAGGAGCGTTTTCTCCCTATTTACCGACGGATCATGGTTTTGATACCTATTTCGGCATACCTTATTCCAATGATATGAGCCCCGTTCAGAATAAAGGCGCGCATGCCCGGAATTTTCCACCGACTCCATTGATATTGGATGGTAAGGAAATCGAATCGGAACCGGATCAGGGAGAATTAACCCGTCGCTATACGGAGAAAGCGGTATCGTTCATCAAGGATCATTCAAAGGAACCTTTCTTCCTTTATTTCGCTCATACCTTCCCGCATATCCCATTGTACACGAATGCCCGTTTCGAGGGAACGAGCAAACGAGGCCTGTACGGAGATGTGGTTGAGGAAATAGACTGGAGCGTTGGGGAGGTGTTGAAGACTCTGCGTGAAAATGGCTTGGACGAGAATACGTTTGTTATTTTTACCAGCGATAACGGCCCTTGGCTGACGGAGCATGAGAATGGTGGTTCCGCAGGTCCGTTGAAGGATGGCAAGGGTACTTGGTGGGAAGGTGGCTTCCGGGTTCCGGCCATTTGTTGGATGCCGGGAAAAATCAATCCGGCGATCAACGATGAGATTATGACCTCGATGGATTTATATCCGACTTTCCTCTCGATGGCGGGTATCGAGCAACCGAAAGATCTTGTATTGGATGGCGTGAATCAAACCGGATTATTGTTTGAGGAAAAGCATTCCGCCCGTGATGAAGTTTATTATTGGTGGGGAAGCGAGTTGATGGCGATCCGTAAAGGGGAGTGGAAGTATTATTTTAAGACGATCAAGGACCAATATCTGCGTACCTGTAAGATCGAGACTCCGGCAGAACCCTTGTTGTATAACGTGGAGACAGATATCTCAGAGCGATTCAATCAGGCGGATAAGCATCCGGAGATCGTGAAATTACTGATCGAGGCCGGTGAGAAACATAAGAAAGGAATGAAGATCAAGCCTTCCGTATGTGATATGATGTAATGGGACATTTAAAAACACTAGATTAGATGAATAAATATATACTAACAGCGGCTTGCGGATTGGCTTTTTCCGCAGCTTCCGCACAAACAAAGGCTTTGCCGGATAGCCCGAATATCCTGCTGATTTTGGTGGATGATTTGGGATATGGCGATTTGTCCTGTCAAGGAGCCGCCAAGGACATTCAAACTCCACATATCGATAAATTATTAAAAGAAGGAGTTCGTTTCACGAATTTCCATGCGAACTGTCCGGTCTCCTCTCCTAGTAGAGCCTCGTTATTAACCGGGCGTTATCCGGATATGGTAGGTGTACCGGGAGTCATTCGTACGCATAAAGAGGATAGTTGGGGGTATCTGTCGGAGGATGCCGTATTATTACCCCAGATGTTGAAGAAAAGAGGCTATCATAATGCGATGGTTGGAAAATGGAATCTAGGATTGGAGTCTCCGAATACCCCTACGGAAAGGGGGTTCGATTTCTATCGGGGATTTTTAGGGGATATGATGGATGATTATTATACCCATCGTCGTTTCGGGAATAATTATATGCGTGAGAACTTGAAAGAGATCGATCCACAAGGGCATGCTACAGAGATTTTCTCTGATTGGGCGATCCGTTACCTGTCGGATATGAAGCAAAAACAAGAACCTTTCTTCTTGTATTTAGCTTATAATGCCCCACATACCCCGATACAACCTCCTCAGGAATGGCTGGAAAAGGTGAAAAAGCGTGAACCGTCACTTCCGGAGAAGCGTGCTAAGATTGTCGCCTTGATTGAGCATTTGGATTACAACGTCGGACGTGTGTATGAGGCCTTGGAACAGAATGGCCAGTTAGAGAATACGATCATTATATTTACCTCTGATAATGGAGGACAGGACGATGCGGGTGCGAATAACGGCCCGTTCAGAGGCGCGAAGCAGGATATGTACGAGGGAGGGATCCGGGTAGCCGGAGGTATTTATTGGAAGAACCAGATCCGTCCGGCGGTACGTGATAATTTCGTCATGCTTTCGGATATGTTTCCGACCTTATGCGATCTGACAGCCGTGCCTGTATCACATGAGATCGACGGTATCAGTATCTTGCCTCTTTTGCGGGGTGAGGAACAAGATACCGGAGATCGAATGGTGCATTGGGTACGAAGGGAAGGTAATTCCCGATATGGAGGTCAGGCATATTACGCATCTCAATACCGGGATTTCAAGATTTTACAAAATACTCCTTGGGAGCCTATCCAATTCTTTAATATAAAGGAAGATCCGAAGGAACAAAGTCCGATCGGGGAACGATCTTCGGATACGTATAAAAACTTGTTCAATGGCTTGATGGAGCATATCCGTCAGACGGGTATGATACCGTGGCAAGGCAAACGGTATAAGTGATTTTCCCATGTGATTTTTTAGAAGCACGTACATCGTTATTCATGGTGGTGTACGTGCTTTTTTGTATTTTTTTATTGCTCTTAACTGAAATTGAATGTTTTTTGTGTATGTTTGCGGGAAATCTTCGGGAGTTTATTTATATGGGAATATCCGATGAGAAGCTATGGGAATCGTGTCTGAAGGGAGATAAGGAAGCCTTCCGTGAGCTTTATTGCCGATTTTACGCATTGCTGCGCAATTATGGAATCAAGTTACTTCCCGACAAGAACTTGGTGGAAGATTGCGTACAGGATATTTTTATCAATTTGATTCAAAACCATACCTCCCTCTCTCCGACGGCGAATGTCAGAGGATATCTGCTTAAGGCTTTAAGACATAAGCTGTATGATACGATCGAGAAAAACAGGAAAATGGAGGATGTCTCCTTATATGAGGACGTGTTTCAAGTGGATGAGTTATTCTCCCGTATCGCATTGGATACGACAGATACGGACGACCGGGTTAAACTTTTGATGAAAGCCTTGACAAAACTTTCTCCCCATCAGCGAGAGATCATTTATCTTTATTATGTAAATGAATTGGGGCATAATGAGATAGCTGGTATTTTAGGCATAAATTACCAATCCAGTAAAAATTTATTGTCTAGAACACTCCGTAAGTTAAGGCGGTGGTTCTCGTTGGAGCTTTAATGTATTCTTGGACTCTCTTTATGTCGCAGTATATCAAAGATATATTGTGCCAATAATTTTCACCTTGATGGCACAGTCGTGCCATCCAAGTGGCACAGCTGTGCCATCGGTGTGGCATAGTTGTGCCATCAAGGTGGCACAGCCGTGCCCTAGGGATGGCAAAAGAGGTTGTAAGAATGAAAAAAATGGCGGATTCGCTATTTTTCCCGGTAAAAAGTGAGTACCAAAACGAATTCCATCCGTAATAAGAGTAAACAGGTATCTCGTGAATAAGAAACAGGACATGGTTGAGAAGGATTCATTTCGGCAAGCCGGAGAAGATTTGTTGCGTAAAGTTCGTGAAGAGGAGCGAGTGGATTCGCGACTGGCACTTTCTTCTTGGCAGAAGTTGGAGGAACGTTTGAATGCTCCCCGTAAGACCTCTGTTTTACGTATACGCTATCTTGTTTCTTCCGTAGCGGCCGCCGTCATGTTGCTTCTTGCCGTGGGATGTTATTTTTGGATAATGGGGCATGATAAATCTTCATTGCCTTTTGCCTTGTTGGAGGAAAAGAATGTTGGCGCCTTGCCGGGGGATGAGATTCTCTTGGTGAAGGATCAAGGTTGGGTTCAACTGAAAGATGAAGCTACGGTAATTTATGATACGGTAGGCAAATCAAATGTAGAGGAACACCAAATAGAAAAGAATGAGCAAGAAACTAAAATTGATGAGCCGGATCAAATAATAGTACCGAAAGGACGGCGTGCGAATATCGTATTTTCAGATGGTACTAAAATGTATATTAATGCAGAGACTCGGGTGATTTTTCCTACGGTTTTTGCTAAAGATAAGCGGGAGATATTAGTGGATGGAGAGGTCTATTTGGAAGTTGCTGCGGACCCTTCTCGCCCTTTTATTGTTAAAACGAGTACGATCGAGGTAAAAGTGCTTGGCACTCGATTCAATGTGTGTGCTTATCGGGATGAACCTGCGGCTTCCGTTGTATTAGTGGAAGGACAGGTCGAGGTGAAAAATGGCGATAATGGTAAGAATGTGCTGAGCCCTGATGATATGCTTGAGTTAAAGGGTAAAGAAATATCGATCAAAAAGGTAGATGTCTTTGAACATATTTGTTGGAAAGATAACTTGATGCTGTTAAATGATCGTAAGGTTGGAGAGGTCTTAAATCGGTTGTCTCGTTATTATGGCCGGACTATTTTATTTGGCAAAGAGATAGGTGAAATACCTATTTCAGGAAAATTGGACCTGAGAGAGAGCTTGGAGGAAGTTGTTGAGATTATTTGTCAATCTCTTTTTCTACGCCAAGAGAGAGACGGGGAGAATAATATAATTTTATTAAAATAATTTGCCTATGGGAAAGGAATGATCTGTAAGCGTGTTTGCATTTACAAGAGAGCCAGAAGATACTGCCATATCTTCCGGCTCAAGAGCTTTGTTTAATCAATAATTACGTACTAAAGAAAAAACATTACAAAGGTATGAAGAAAAAAGAAGATTTCTGCCGAGAATCAAATCATTTTCTCAAAAGTCTTGGTTTAGCCTTATGTCTGGTAAGTTTTGGAGGATCTGCGATATATGCGTCTTCCCTATATGCGCAGCGGACTATGCTAAGCATTCAAATGAATGATCGTACGGTAGAAGATGTATTTGAATACATTGAGAAAAACAGTGAGTTTATTTTTGTGTATCATGGTTCTAACATTGATTTGCATAGGAAAGTTAATCTGGATGTTCGGGATCAGTCTGTAGAGATAATATTAGATAAATTATTCAGCGGAACGGATATTGAGTATATTATTAATAATCGTCAAATAATCGTACGTCGAGACACGAAAAAAGAGGATTTACCGATTGCTAATCAACAGACGAAAAAGGTAAAAATAACAGGTGTCGTGAAAGATGCTCACGGGGATCCAGTGATTGGTGCGAATGTAGTAGAAAAAGGAACGACTAACGGCACTATTAGTGATCTGGATGGAAACTTTTCCTTGGATGTTTCCGCTGGGAATGTGCTAATGGTATCTTATGTCGGTTTTCAAGAAAAAGAGGTTCCTGTTGGGGATAAAAAAGTTCTCCAGATAGTGCTTGATGAAGATTCAAAAGCCTTGGAGGAAGTTGTCGTTACCGCTTTGGGTATTACTCGTTCAGAGAAAGCGTTAGGTTATGCTACACAAAAGTTCAAGGGGGATGAATTGGAGAAAGTTAAGGGCGTGAATATCGCGACGAGTTTAAGTGGTAGGATCTCGGGCATGCGAGTGTATAATTCTACGGAATTTGGGGTCGCTCCTAAGATAAAATTACGTGGAGAGGAGCCTTTGGTCGTCGTGGATGGCGTTCCTACAAATCAAGCGTTTAGTGATTTCAACCAGGATGTGATTGAGAATATCACTGTGTTGAAAGGGGCTACGGCCTCTGCGTTGTATGGTTCCCGAGGTGGTAATGGAGCGATCATGATTACCACCAAGAAAGGGGGTGATAAGGGCTTTTCTATAGAGGTAAATACCAGTAATATGTTTAATGCCGGACAGTTAAAAATACCGGAGGTGCAGACGGCTTATAGCGCCGGGTCTGGAGGTAAATTTGATAATATAGATTATGTCTGGGGCGATAAGTTGGATATTGGTCGTGTTTATACGCAATGGGATCCTATTAAGAAAGAGTATCGGGAAATGGAGTTGACTTCGAGGGGTAAGAATAATTTTAAGAATTTCTTGGAGTTTAGTATGATCAGTAATACTACGGTCAGTGTATCATCTTCTGGTAAGAATGGAAGCATCCGCACTTCTTTGTCTTATTTGTATGATAAGAATCAATATCCGAATTCACGTAAGAATAAATTCTGGTATAATATTGGTGGAGAGCTGAAACTAGGCAATAAGGCGAGCGTGGAAGGTAGTATGAACTTTACGCAGGAATCTGCGCCGAATACGGCTGGGTATGGATATGGTACCGGATATATGTACAATATTTTATTATGGACTGGTCCGGAGTATGATCTGCGGGATTACAAGGATTATTGGCTTGTCCCAAATGAAAAGCAAAATTGGCATTATACGGATTGGTATGATAATCCTTATTTTGAGGCTTATGAGAAGATTAAGTCGATAAATAATTTTACGACGAATGGTTCATTGTCTTTTAAGTACGAGATACTCCCTTGGCTGAAATTGCAATTGCGTGCGGGAGGAGTCGCTTATGCGAATAATAATGTGACTCGTTCTTCGGTGGGAACGATCTCTAAAGGCCGTGGTGGCTGGGAAGACGGAGCGCTGGGTTATTATAAAGAGGGCAAGAAGACTGGTTTTACCATGAATTATGATTTCTTCTTGCTGTTTAATAAGAAGCTGAGTGATTTTAGTGTTGACGGTTTATTGGGAGGTTCTCTTTATTATACGAAAACAAAGAATCTGGAAGCTTCCACGAAGAATGGCTTGTCTGTTCCCGGTTTTTATTCGATAAAAGCTTCCGTAGAAAGTCCGATCGTGGATGCGGAGACTAAGACGAAAAAAGTAAATAGTCTGTTCGGCACGTTGACATTGGGGTATAAGGATACTTACTATCTGGAGGCTACAGGGCGTAATGACTGGTCTTCTACTTTGCCTTCAAATGATAAATCATATTTTTATCCTTCCGTGGGAGTGAGTATTATTCCTTCTAATATAATAAGCTTGCCGGATTGGATACCCTTCTGGAAATTGAGAGGATCGTGGACTGTCTCTAAAACCGATTTAGCTATTTATGATTTAGATCGGGCCTATACGATTAAACAGAATGTTTGGGATGGCTTGAATACGGCTAGTTATCCGGATTATTTGCGTGGCGACGTGAAGCCTATCACGAATCGTACATGGGAAATCGGTACGGGTATTCACTTCTTGCAAGGACATCGCTTGAAATTAGATGTGAGTTATTTCAATAAGTTGACTTATAATAATACGATCAGCCAAAGGATATCTTCCGCTACGGGATATAAATCGAGATTGATGAATATTGACGAAGAATATGTTCGTCGGGGGGTGGAGATTTCTATTGACGCTACTCCGGTGCAAGTCCGTGATTTCTCATGGGATGTGTCGTTGAATCTTTCGACGAGCAAGAGGTATTACGCTAAATTGGATGAGAACTTCAGCCCGGATAATTTGTGGACATACGTGGGCGCTCGTACGGATTCTTATTCATATAAAGGCTATGACAAAGATCCGGATGGTAATTATATTATTAATACGAATGGCTTGATGTCTAGGA
Organism: Parabacteroides sp. Y3-G-102; assembly: GCF_023656845.1. Classification (NCBI taxonomy): domain Bacteria; kingdom Pseudomonadati; phylum Bacteroidota; class Bacteroidia; order Bacteroidales; family Tannerellaceae; genus Parabacteroides; species Parabacteroides sp. Y3-G-102. The sequence continues at coordinate 54,803 of NZ_JAMOKU010000013.1, forward strand.
GCCAATATAGCTCTTTGATTGGTTATACGGATCCGGATTTAGAGTATGGTCTAGCGAATGTATTCAAGTATAAGAATTTTACGCTGACACTCAATTTTGATGGCCGTATTGGTGGAAAATCATGGTCGAATACGGAATTCCACATGTTGGAAACCGGCGCTCATCCGGATACGGACAATCAATGGAGATATGATGAGGTGGTGAATGGCAAGAAAAACTATGTGGGTGAAGGTGTCAAGATTGTATCAGGTGAGGTCAAATATGATCAATATGGCAGGATTACATCAGATACGCGGGTATTCGCTCCGAATGACATCGAGACTTCTTATGAGGATTTTGTAAGAAGCAGCCATAATAATCCAGATAAATTAGTTCAGAAAAAGACATTCTTGAAATTGAGGGAAATGTCAATCGGATATAATTTGCCGAAGAAGTTTATTAGTAAGTTAAGTATGAATAGCTGTTATGTAGGCTTTATCGGACAGAACTTATTTGTGTTGACCAAAGATTTTAGATTCTCGGATCCGGATGGCTTTGAGGATATTGAGGGCGAGGATATATCTTCTCCATCTATAAGGTATGTAGGTGTAAACTTGAAAGTTGAATTTTAAAAGCTAAACGTATGAAAATTAAAAATATATTGATATGCGGACTGGTTTTGTTGGGTATGGTTGGATGTGATGATTTCGAAAGCGTAAATACAAATCCCGACTCAACTAACAAAGTAACATCTGCGATGTTGGCAACAGAACTGTTACGTGATATTACCACTTATAAAAATGGGAATGGAAAGGATTTTATCCGGGATGAATTGTTAGCTAAGTATTTGTCGTGGACAGAGGCTAATGATATAGATCTGGCATTCAATTTGTTGGGTGGAGCGAATTATGATGCTTTGAGAGATTTGCGGAATGCCTCGAAGATGATTGATTTTGCGACGAATGATGAGTTGAAAAACTCCTATACGGCATTGTCTCATTTCGTACGGGTTTTCTTTTTCTTCAATTTGACAATGCAAGTGGGGGACATACCTTATTCTGAAGCTTTAAGAGCTGAGGATGAAGAGGTGTATTTCCCGAAATATGACTCTCAAAAAGATGTTTTTCTCGGGTTATTGAATGAATTGGATGAGGCGGACCGTCTCTTTAGTGCTGGCACTAATTTTGAGGGTGATTATATTTATGGAGGGGATGTGACGAAATGGCGTAAGGCTGTGAATGTTATGCAATTGAAGTTGCTTCTTAATTTGTATAAAAAGGTCGATGATCCGGATTTAAAGGTTCGGGAAAGAATCAATGAGATTATCAATAACAGACCTGTTTTTGAGTCGAGTGCGGATAATTTCCAAGTTGTGTACTCTAATAAGGCTGGACAGAAATATCCTTATTTTAAGGAAATTAATAGTTTTGTGAATAATGACAGGATGACTAATCTTTTTGTTGATAAATTGAAAGCCTTGAAAGATTATCGTTTATTTTATTATGCGAAACCGACACCGAGCTCAGAAGAGGCCAAGTTGGATCCCTCGGAATGGGATGCTTATGGTGGAGTTGACCCGACCTTACCGGAGTCTGAGATCTTGACTTTTGTGAGTGGGGGAACTGTTTCTCAAATAAATGATCGCTACGAGGAACTGCCGGAGGGCGAGCCTGTATTTTTCTTGAGTTATCAAGAACAAAATTTTATACTGGCTGAGATGGCTCTGAGAGGTTTTATCTCAAAAAGTCCCAAAGAGTATTATGAGGAAGGCGTTCGTTCTTCAATGCGGTTTGTGGCGGATAATACCCCCGATGATGTTATGTTCCATCATAATCGAAAAATAACAGATGCCTATATTCAAGAATATCTCGGAAACCAAGGCGTTAAATTCGCTAGTGATTTTCAAGAACAGTTGAGTCAGATTATTTGGCAAAAGTACATATTGACGTTTCTTCAAACACCTTACAATGCTTTCTTTGAATATCGTAGGACAGGTGTACCGAATATTCCGATAAATCCGAAATCGAATAGGAATATACCTTCTGATAAAATGCCGTTAAGATGGATGTATCCATCGGAAGAGTTGGATTACAATATGGATAATGTCTCAAAATCAATTAGCGACCAGTATGGAGGGTCGGATGACTATATGGGTGTCATGTGGATTTTGAAATGAGAATGTCATGCATATAATTTTCCGGGTCATTTCAAAGGAAAAAAGTGCTCTTTTTTTGTTATTTCTATAAAGATATTTACCTTTGTCTCTATGTTAAGGATAATAACACATATTGAACGCTTGTTGCTGACGCACGATTGTGTGATCTTGCCGAAGTTTGGTGGTTTCGTGCTGCAAACTTTGCCGGCGACGTATCAGGAAGAGGAACATTTGTTCCGGCCGATGCGTAAAGAGGTTATGTTTAATGTCACGCTACAGCATACAGACGGCTTGCTCTCCGAGTCATATATGCAGACGTATGGCGTTGATTACCGGAAAGCTCAGTTGATGCTGGAAGAGGATATCGAGGCTTTGAATGTTTCTTTGGAACAAGACAAGCGGATAACATTGGGGCGAATCGGGACTTTCTCTATAGGAGAGGAAGGGCAGACCATTTTTACGCCGGGCGATTCTGGGGTATTCAATGCGGATTCGTATGGTTTACCATCGTTTCATTTTCCGGTTTTGCGATCATTGGAGGAGGAGCGGGAAGAGGTTGCTTTACTTGCGGGTAAGAAAAAGAAAGATGTGTTCTATATCCCGGTTAGTCGTAAGTTGATCCGGGTTGTCGCGGCATCAGCTGCTGCTGTCGCATTATTCTTTGTGGTTTCAACTCCGGTGAAAGAAGTAAACCTGTCCGCTTATACAGCTAGTTTTGTTCCTACGGAGATGATAAATTATAGGTTCGAGGAACCTATTTCTCAGCCGGAGGAAATTCAAATATCTCAAGTGGACGAGATGGTAGCGGAGGTAACTCCCAAAATAGAAGCGACTAAGGAGACTGAGATTGCCAAAGCGCCTTCTGCCCCTGAGGTAAGGAAAGAAGTCGCTGTCCCCGCTCCGAAAGCGGAACTCGTGGCGACGAAAAAGATGTATCATATCGTAATAGCGAGTTTCCCGACAGAGGAGCAGGCGAATGAGTATATATCCGGTGTAGACCGCACGCAATGTAAGAATGTAAGCAAGGTGGTTCGTGATGGTAAATATCGTATTTATGCGGATAAGTTTAATAACCGGGCGGATGCCGAGAGCTACATGGCGACACTTCGAAAAATAGAAAAGTATAAAGATGCTTGGCTGTTCATTAGCCGTTAATAAAAAAGCCTGATCGAAAGATCAGGCTTTTTTTTATGACTTGTCGTCGTTTTGTGGCCGGGGCAGTCTTTTCTTCTTCAACCGTCCTGCCTTTCGTAAGGCTTGGTCCAGAATGTACTGGATTTGGCCATTGGTGCTGCGAAATTCGTCCGCAGCCCAAGCTTCGATAGCTTCCATCATATCAGCGTCCACCCGAAGGATGAAGCTTTTGACAGTATTATCTTTTTTGGCCATATACTAGTATTAATATTAAATTCTTACATTAATGATGTAGGGTCCCGGTATTTACGACAGGTTGCGCTGCCTCGTCAGCGCAAAGGACCACCAACAGGTTGCTAACCATCGCAGCCTTCCGTTCCTCATCCAATTCCACAACATTGTCTTGATCCAGTTTGTTCAAGGCGAGTCGAACCATGCTGACCGCTCCCTCCACGATCCGTTCTCTTGCGGCGATAATGGCTTCCGCTTGCTGGCGGCGTAACATGACTCCGGCGATCTCGGAAGCATACGCTAAGTAATTGATACGAGCTTCCAATACCTCAATGCCTGCTATCGCCAAACGACTGTTTAATTCCTCTTCCAGTTTTTGAGCGACCTCCCCGTCATCGGATCGTAAGGTGACGGGATCTTTGCTCTCGTTATAATCATAGGCATACATGCCAGCTATCTTACGGATGGCGGCGTCACTTTGTATCTGCACGAAATTCTCATAATTCTGCATTCGTTGGGATAATTCAGAGGATTCTCCCAGTGATATGAATGATTTATTCGAGGAGATACTAATGGACGAAGAATCGATGTCGAACATCGCTTTATAAGTATCCTTGACTTTCCATACCATCACGGCCCCGATCATAACCGGATTACCGACCTTATCGTTAACCTTGATAGGAGGGACATCTAAGTTACGGGCACGTAACGTGATTTTCTTTTTGCTGTAAAGTGGATTGACCCAGAAAAATCCGTTATCAGTAATTGTCCCTTTATATTTTCCGAAAAAGAGCATTACTCGGGCATTGTTGGGCTCGATTTCCATGAATCCCAATAAACAAACCACTAACAGGCAGAGTCCGACGATGCCGGTGATTACGCTCCAAGTCTCGTTGGTGCCTGCGATTAAATAGCAGCAGAGACCCGATAGAGCTAATAGGAGAAAAAGGGCAATAAACCCCGAGATTCTCAGTCCGTTGAATGTCTTTTCGGTTGCTTTCATGATGATTTGTTTTTGATATTAATTTGATATCACAAAATAAGTGATTTTTATGGAGACTGCCAAATATTTTGAGGGATATTATTAGAGTGATCTGTAAATATTTTCATAGCTTTGTCTCATCTAAAAATTATATACTTGGACTTTCAGTTAGACACGAACAATAAGGAGTTTCAGGATGCCTTGCAACTGATCACCCACACTCGCCAGTCTGTTTTCCTGACAGGGAAAGCAGGGACCGGCAAGTCTACTTTTTTGAAGTATATTTGCAATCATACGAAGAAAAAGTATGTGGTGCTGGCTCCTACCGGAATAGCGGCCATAAATGCGGGCGGCGTTACCTTGCATTCCTTTTTCAAGCTCCCTTTTCGGCCGATGTTGCCGGATGATCCGGATTTAAGTTTGTCTCATGGTCGTATCTTTGAGTTTTTTAAGTATCCGAAGGAGAAACGGAAAATTATCGCGGAGGTCGATTTGATCATCATTGACGAGATATCGATGGTGAGGGCGGATATTATTGATTGTGTAGATCGTATCTTGAGGGTCTATTCCGGTAATATGCGATTGCCTTTTGGCGGAAAGCAGCTATTGTTCGTGGGAGATGTCTTCCAGTTGGAACCGGTTGTTCCGTCGGATCAAAAAGAGATATTGAGTTTGTTCTATGCGAGCCCTTTCTTTTTCTCGGCTCGTGTGTTCAAGGACATTAATTTAGTGCCGATCGAGTTGCAAAAAGTGTATCGCCAGACCGATTCTGTTTTTATCAATATATTGGATCGGATTCGTAATAATGCCGCTAGAAAACAGGAGTTGGATACGTTGAACGGTCGTTATTTTCCGTCTTTCGAGCCTCAGAATGAGGATATGTATATCACGTTGGCCACTCGCCGGGATCAGGTTGATTTTATCAATGAGAAGAAGTTGGCCGAGCTTCCCGGAGAAGAGTACGTCTCCGTGGGAAAGATCGAGGGGGATTTTCCGGAATCCTCACTACCTACCCAGCTGAATTTATCCATCAAGGAACAGGCGCAGGTTATTTTTATCGATAATGATTATGAGCGTCGTTGGGTGAACGGGACGATCGGTATGGTATCGGGTATCGATGAGAATGGAAATGTTTATGTCTTGCTGGAGAGCGGTGTAGAACATTTGGTCGAACCTACCTCATGGCGAAATTATAAATACAAATATAACGAGAAAGAGAAACGGATCGAGGAAGAGATTGTCGGTACGTTCGAACAATTGCCGATTCGTTTGGCTTGGGCGATCACGGTGCATAAGAGTCAAGGCTTGACTTTTAGCCGGGTGGTAGTTGATTTGACCGGAGGGGTATTTGCCGGGGGACAAACCTATGTGGCGTTGAGTCGTTGTACTTCATTGGAAGGATTGGTGCTAAAAAGCAAGATCTCTTCCCGGGATATCTTTATCCGGAAAGAGATCGTAGAATTCAGCCAAATATTCAATAACCAAGCATTAATAGAGAAAAGTATCAAAGAGAGCGAGGCGGAATTGCAATATGGTCGGGCGGCTCAGGGTTTTCGGCAGGGTAATATGAAAGAGGCGGTCGAGGCTTTTGCCGCCGCCGTATCTAAACGGAATGAATTGGATAATCCGATGGTACAACGGCTGCTTCGTTTGAAATTGCAAGCCTTGAATAGTCAAAAGGCACAGATTAAGGCTCTGAGGGAAGAATTGCATTCGCTTCGTGAGACCCAGAAAGAGTATGCACATGAATATTACTTGATGGGTAACGAGTGCATAACGAAGGCCCATGACGCGAATGCCGCTATTCGTTGTTTTGATAAAGCCTTGAATTTGAATCCGAATTATGTGGAAGCTTGGGTACGCAAAGGGGTTACTTTATTGGATATAGGTGAGGACTACGACGCTCAGGTTTGTTTAAACAAAGCGGTAAAATTAAGTCCGAAATCTTTTAAGGCCCGCTATAACCGTGGAAAATGCCTATTGAAGCTCAAATATTACGATGAAGCTATTCTGGATTTCCAGCAGGCGGTAAGTATCAAACCTAAACATGCGGCTTCCCACGAATATCTGGCAGAGGGTTTCCGGGCGATCGGAGAGGACGAATTAGCCCAGCGGCATCAAGATATAGCGGATGCCTTGCGAGGAGGAGAGGATATATGATGAAATAGAAAAGGCGGGAAAATTTGTTCCCCGCCTTTTTTATGGAGTTATATCTCTTGATTAATTAAAGATGTAACGGATACCAACCTGCATTTTCCAGCATTCAGTATAGATACGGTTATAAGAATAAGTCTCGGTCGGATATTCACCATTGATCTTATACATGGAGAAAATTGGAGTCTTATTATCATCCATACCTTCATATTTCAAGATACGGCAACCGTTGGAAGAAGATGCGTTCTTCATTACACCCCATTTCGAGTTGATCATATTACCGATATTCATGAAATCAAGGCTCAATTGGAAATGATGTTCGGTTTTACCTGCCTTGAATGAGAAATCTTCCGTTATACGAAGGTCGAAACGATGTACCCAAGGTGCACGTGCGGCATAAGCCTCAGCGTATTCTCCCTTGTGATTCTTTAAATAAGAATCTTGGTCTACGAAGTTCCAGAAAGCGGTTCTATCTGCTTCATTCTTGAATTTGATTTCACTATCATCTTTCGGGATATACATCATATCATTATTGATACCGTCACCATTCATATCATTTGTATAAGCGAAGCTATATCCGGAAGCGGAATAACCGGAATAGAACAGATTTAAGCTTGTTTTTCTGAGCAGACCTTTATGGCGGAAGGGCAGATTATAATTGACCGCTGCGATTACCTTGTCGGGCACTACATACCGTGAACGTTGTACGGTCGCGAAATTCGGTCCGTCTATCGTTAACATTCCCTGCCATGTAGATACAGGGTCGCTACCCGGAAGACCGGAAATTTCTTTGGATTCCGTGTGCGTATAAGCCAACATCATGTTCAAATCCTCTACGGGTTGAGCGTTAACCGTAACATTGGCGGTATAACCATGTCCTTTGGATGTGTTAGTTAATACAACCGCATTCTTACCGGATACATACGTATAATCAGATGGATAAATCAAACGGTTATCCGCTCCGTTAAAATGTTCCCAATTTGACGGGTCCTTGATGTTGATATTCTCAAGGGTTACGGCATTGATGTTCTTGTTATAGATGAACTCGCCGGTTACGGATAATGGGAAGGAAGTTGGGAGCTGATAATCTACAGCCAAGGAGGTTTTCCATATTTGTGGCATCTTGAAGTTGTCCTTTACGCCAGAGATCTTAGAACCGGCAACCGGATTCTCTATCGTGGTAGGAAGGCCGAATTTCTTGATCGCATCGTCTACATTCGTAATCATGCCGCCAGCCAATTGATCCAGACGGGAATCATGACTTACCGCAATTCCATTCTCATATTTTGTGCCGAATACTACGGCATTTTGTACCATATTCGAGTTTGTCGGCATATTCGTAAAGAATACCAAGGGTAAACGTCCGGTAAATATACCTGTACCACCACGTACTTTTAAGGAATTATCCTTGAACACATCCCAAACGAAACCTACACGAGGGGATATTTGCATTCTAGACTTAGGCCATTTGCCGGTGTCGATATGTTTGCCTCCGAAATCAAGATCGTAGATTGCGTCGTTTCTTTGAAGATCGCTATTGTCGAAAATTAAATCATCGAAACGTATACCATAAGTTAACTTCACGTTCGGGCGAATGTTCCACTCATCCTGTGCGTAGAATCCGATCTGGTTAAAAGTAACCTGAGCTTTCGGGTCGGAAACACCGTTGTAACCGTATGTCCATGCGAACGTTTCAGGAGCGGCACCGTTCAAGAAATCATCTAAGCTGCTGTAACGATAATATCCCGTGCCGTTGCGCATATAAGCATTGCTAGCAAGTTGGTGCTCGAAACTGATACCAGCTGTGATCTTATGGTCGCCGGCAAAGTAAGTGAAGTTATCGATAACACTTGTGATCTTGTTCTTCACGCCGTTGTTGTAAGTAAATAATTCATATCCGGCACTCATATAAGGCTCCATGATTTGGTTACCTTCCGCATCTTTACCTGCCAAGATATCAATGAAGGGGAAAGGGGAAGAGTTGGTTCCGCGCATATCCTCGATATCCGTATAAGTGAAAAGTAACTGATTGGAAATCTTATCAGAGAAGCGACTGTTCAAATCAGCGGATACGGAAGACACTTTATTGTCTTGGGAATACATGCTGTTGGCAAAAGACATGGATTGGTAACCTACACGGCTTGTATTATACAGACGAGAGCCGGAACCACCATCCATAGAGTTAGCGTTGGGAGCGTTCCATGCGGTATTCTTTGTATAGTTGTACCGTACGCTCAATTTATGGCCATTCGTGATATTCCAGTCGATACGACCTAGCAATTTCAAATTCTTTTCGTCTGCGGGGAAGTTCGTGGCTGATCCTGTATCATAACCATATTTATCTCTTAAGAAATCGGATACCTTTTGCATGTCGGAGAGTGTAGTGCGAGATATGTAGTTATTCTCGTCCGGTTGCTCTCCTTCAGTACGAGCTCTCCATTTGATCACTTGTTGCGGTTGTTTTTCCACTTCTACATTGGCGAAGAAGAATAATTTATTCTTGATGATTGGACCGCCGAACGTAGCTCCGTAAATCGTTTTGGATTCCTTAGCACGTGCGCCCAAGTCTTCTCCATCGATTGAGTTTCCTCGCATATTCTGATTCTGGAAGTAAGTGTAAGCGGAACCTTTGAATGTGTTTGTACCGGATTTGGTGATAGCGTTGATACCGCCACCAATGAAGTTTGTCTGGCGGACATCGAACGGGGCGATTACCACTTGTACTTCCTCGATAGCGTCCATAGAGATCGGGTTACCGCCTCCGGGAAGATTATCCGAAAGGCCGAAGTTGTTATTAAAGTTCGCTCCATCTACCGTAAAGTTCGTGGAACGGCCATCGCCACCGGCAAAACTCATGTCGGAGGCATAAGGAGAAAGGCGTGCGATATCGGAGATACTACGGTTAATGGTGGGTAAAGAGGTGATCTGTGACGAGGAGATATTGGTTGTCGCACCCGTCTTTTCCGTATTGAACTTCGTTTTCGCCGCTGTGATTACGATCTCGTCCAAGGTCTCGGAAGATTCTTTCAACTTAACATTCAAGTTGTAGTTCTCTCCCAATTGCAGGGTAATGCCGGAATAAACGGCAGATTGATAACCAACGTAAGAGATCGTAACTTTGTATGGACCTCCTGTACGCATACCTTGTAAGGAAAAGCGTCCGTCAACGTTCGTGATCGTACCATAATTTGTCCCAGAAGGTTCGTGAACCGCCAAAACGGTCGCACCAATAACGGGTTCATCTTGAAACATAACTGTTCCACTCATACTGGCTGTTGTTACCTGCGCTTGTGTCGGGATGACAAACAAGAAACTCAGTACAGCTAAAAGGAATAGCGTCTGTAAATGTCTGCTCATAATTTAAAATAGTTAATGTAATAAAAACTTTCGCAAAGTTATGGGTTATTTTTTAATATCATTGTATGTTTCTTATTTAATACTTGTTTCATATTCATGAAGTTGCTGTGACGGGGCGGAATTGAGTAATGTCCTTATTCGGAGATGGATGGCTTGTATTGGCAAAACAAGAGGGTTCTTTATGAAATTTTTAATTTGATGATTCTTAACTAACATTCCCTGTTGGGCGGTGATTTAAAAGAATTATAGACGCTTTTCCTGCATATTGTTGGATTATGGATGTGGTTGGTTGAAAATAATAATCTGGAGATCTGTGTGAGGAATGTTAATGCTATGAATATTATATATAGTTTGTGACAAAAAGAGATATCTAATCCCTATCTTTGCGGCGATATACAAAAATGTTATAATTATTTTAAATATAAATACTTCTTGTATGAGGAAAACTTATCTACTTTTAACGTTACTTTTGTTGTGCGTGGGAATATCCATACATGCTCAGGTGACGACGGCGAGTATGAGTGGTAAAGTCACGGATACATCATCGGAAGCGATGATCGGAGTGAATATCAAGGCTACGCATACGCCAACGGGTACCGAATACTACACGATTACCCAGCCGAATGGTTCTTATTCTTTTAACAACCTTCGTATCGGAGGCCCTTATGTGGTAGAGTTCTCTTATATTGGATACAATACGGAGAGCCGGACAGGAATAAACTTGGTTTTGGGTGAGGATCTGAAACTGAATGTAGTAATGCGGGAAGATACCCAAGCTCTCGACGAGGTAGTCGTGGTTGCGGATAAGAACCCCATTATTTCAGGAAGTCGTACAGGTGCGCAGGAAATCATCACTCGTGAGAAGATGGATAAGCTGCCTACGATTAACCGTTCTTTGGACGATTTCGTGAAATTAACTCCGATGAGTAGCGGTAAGAATTTTGGCGGTGTCTCTTACCGTTTTAATAATGTAACGGTGGACGGTGCTTCCTTTAATAACTCGTTTGGTCTGGCTTCTGCTCTTGGAGCTTCCGGTACGGAACCGATTTCTTTGGAGGCGCTCGAGCAGGTACAGGTGATGATCGCTCCTTTTGATGTTCGAAATGGAGGATTTACGGGTGCGGGTATTAACTCCGTAACGAAATCCGGTTCGAATGAGTTTCATGCTTCTGTATATATGTACACGAAGAGTCCGTCTATGATGGGATATCGTGTGAAGGATGAGACGATTGGTGTTTCTGAGTTCTCTAACCACCAATACGGTATCAGCTTATCCGGCCCGATCATTAAAAATAAATTATTCTTTTTCATCAATGGTGAGATGGATCGTCAGGAGGAACCGATTTCTTATACGACCGCTAATTCAGCGGCGGATGCGACCGTCTTGCAGGGTTTATCTGATTTCTTAGGTGATGAGCTTGGGTATAATCCGGGTAAATTCGACGTGAATAAGACAAATACTCAAGCGGATCGAATCACGGCTCGTTTAGACTGGAATATCAACTCAAATAATGTGTTGAGCTTAAAATATTATTATTTGAAATCGTTTAATACGAATAACCCTTCTACTTCCGGTGCGCCGAATAACGGACGTGGACCGAATGCGTTCGCTATTCCGTTCTCTTCTTCTTTCTACCGGACGAATAATAACTTCAATATTTGGATGGCCGACTTGAATACGACCATTAATGACCGTATGTCTAACTATTTGAAGATCGGTTATTCCCGTTTGCGTGATTATCGCGATATGGATGGCGGTTACTTCCCGCAAGTGGATATCTTGGATGGTGGTAACAATGCTTATACAACTTTCGGAACCGAGGCAAACTCCTATAATAACCAGTTGAACACTGATATCTGGCAGATACAGGATAACTTCTTGATGAATTTTGGCAAACATCAGATTACGGTTGGAACGCAAAGTGACTATCGTGCCTTTAAGAATGGTTTCGCTCAAAACTATCCGGGTTCTTGGGTGTTTAATTCTGTCGATGATTTCAAGTTCAACGTATTGGCTACAAAACAATACATGGCCGCTCATAACGGAAGTGTACAAGGATTTGATATCCGTGAGTTTAATCCGAAAGATTTTGGATTTGGTTCCAATGTGACGGGTATAACGAACTCTTCTTCTACGGGGTATCAATACTATGCGCAAAGATATTCGATGACGGATGATTTTCCATTCGCCGAGATAAATGTATTCCAGTTAGGTTTGTATGCCCAAGATAAGTGGACGGTAAGTGATAAATTGAACTTGACGTTAGGTTTACGTATCGATGTTCCGTTCTTTATGACTGATTTGCAGTCGAATGATAAAGTCGCCGCCGAGACCTATCGGGATGGCATCAAGATCGATGTTTCTAAATATCCGAACGCCAAACCTCAGTTTTCTCCTCGATTCGGTTTTAACTACAAACCGTTTGACGATGAGAATGGAAGCTTACAGATACGTGGTGGTACGGGACTCTTCACGGGTACTCCTCCTTATGTATGGATCAGTAATCAAGCCGGCAACAATGGTGTTTTGTTTGGTGACCTAAATGTTCGGGCGGTAAAGGATAAAAATGACAATATCATTAGCGACGGCAGACCTTCACTAGGTTTCACCGGAAATATGGATACTTATAAACCGGCTGAAGGTAGCGCTACACGTTCGGATATAGCGATTACGGATCCGGACTTTAAATATCCGAGCTTATGGAAAAGTAATATCGCTGCTGATTATAAGTTTGGTGATGGTTGGGTCGCTACCGTAGAGTTGCTGTATTCAAAAGACATTAACGCTATTTATCATGACAATATCGGATTGTATCGGACCGAGCAATTTGTAAATGACGGTGGAGCGGGTAATGCACGTCCATATTATAATGGCTATTATAGCGATAGAGAAGGAAATCAAAAGGCTGCGAATCATGTCGTGATGCTGCGTAATACCAGCAAAGGACATTCGCTTTATACGACCTTCCAGTTGCAGAAAAACTTTGTTGATGGAATCCTGAAGGGATTGTATTTGAATGGATCTTACTCTTTCGGGCAGTCTAGAGGTGTAACAGACGGAACATCGTCTGTGGCGACTTCCGCTTGGAAGTACCGTGCGGCCTTGGACGGAAATGCGGAAGAAGTAGGTTATACGGCAGGTTCTTTTGATGGTCGTTTGTTATTGTCCGCTTCTTATACGGCTAACTGGAGTAAATATGCGGCAACAAGTTTTGGCTTGATTTATCAGCGTTATCGTCCGTTCCGTTATTCTTATTGTTATAATGGTGACGCGAATGGCGATTCTCAGTTCTCCAATGACTTGATGTATATCCCTGCGAATTTTGACGAGGTAAAAGATCATTTGTTACCGGGCGATTTCGATAGCCAAGAAGATGCATGGAAAGCGATGAATGCCTTTATCGAGCAAGATCCTTATTTGAGCAAACATAGAGGTGAGTATGCCGAACGTAACGGTGCTGTCGCTCCGTTTGCGAATCAATTGGATTTGAGCGTTTCTCATGATATAAAGATTTACCAGAAGAATGGTCGCTCACATACTTTGCGCTTTAGTTTCAATATCGCTAACTTCTTGAATTTGTTGAATCGTAATTGGGGTGTGGTACAAACAACCGTTTTGGGTAATCAGCAATATCAGTTCTTGACGATCCCGAAAGGACAAGGCCCGAGTGCGGCGAACAACTATACGTTGAAATATACGATGGCGAAAGATTTGGACGAAACCTTCAAGGATAATTTGAACGATGTGTCTCGTTGGCAGATGCAATTCGGTATCAAGTATATCTTCTAAAAGAAAAATCTTTCATTAGATAAAATTTAATAATTAGAAGAGGTTCACTATCTTTGTGGACCTCTTTTTTAATTTAATGATATGTGGAATAATCGTATTGAGTTCTTACTCGTTAGTTTCTTTTGTATTTGTTCATTGGCTTTTACCGGTTGCCAAACGAAAAAACAATCGGATCGTTATGTCGTAGTTTTATCAATGGACGGTTTCCGCTCTGATTATCCGTCACGTGCTCATACTCCGACGTTGGATTCTTTGGCGAATGTGGGGGTTCGCTCCACGTTTCGCCCGTGTTATCCCAGCGTGACTTTCCCGAATCATTATAGCATGGCTACCGGATTGCATCCGGATCACCATGGTTTGGTAAATAATTTCTTTTATGACGCGGAGCTTGATAGCTCATACCGGATGGGAAATCTTGATCCGCAATTTTATGGTGGAGAACCTATTTGGAATACGGCGGAACGCCAAGGGGTTCGTACCGCCTCGTTCTATTGGGTAGGTAGTGAGGTGCCTTTAGAGAGTGGCCAGCCTTCAATATGGAAGCCGTTTGATAAATCGGTTCCTTTTTCAGATCGTGCTGATTCCGTGATCTCTTGGCTGAAGTTGCCGGAAGATGTGCGTCCTCATTTGATTATGTGGTATATGGAAGAACCGGATGCGATAGGTCATTCCGCTACCCCGGATTCGTCGGCGACCTTGGATGTGGTGGAGAACTTGGATAAAGTCTTGAATCATTTTTTCACGGAAGCCCGTCAGTTGGATATTTTCGATAAGATCGATTTTATCGTTCTTTCGGATCATGGAATGGCCACCTATTATCCCGAGAAATATGTGAACTTGAATGATTATCTACCCCGGGATAGTTTCGATTGTGTTTTTGATGGCGTTCCTACATTATTATATCCCAAGAAAACCTATGTGGATACTGCCTATGCGATTTTACAGAAAGTGCCGAATATAACCGTATGGAAGAAAAACGAGATTCCTGAGAAATTTGTTTACGGAAAGAATCCTCGAGTTAGTGACTTAGTTGTTTCTCCACATATTGGAACGTATGTAGAATTCCGAGAGAAATCATCTCCCCGTTATGCGGCGACACATGGTTACGATAATTTTACGCCGGAGATGGAGGCCATATTCTATGCGGCAGGTCCCTCGTTCAAGAGACATGCGGAGGTCCCGCAAATGGCGAACGTGAACCTTTACTTGATGATTGCCCGTTTATTGAATATACAACCTGCTCCGAATGACGGGGATAGCGCTGTCGTTCAGCAGCTATTTAAATGATAAGATTGATGCTACCATCTCATTTGACATGACATTACTGCAACCGCCGTGCGGTAATACTGCGGCGGTCTTGCGGTAATTGATGCTTTATTGATATTTGCGTGCCATCTTACGCATGAAGGCGAGACTGCCTTTGGCTAAGGCATCGGCATTGTATTTAGACGGACGCCACAAAGATACGGCTTCCGCCATACCGGGAACAGAATTGGAGAAATTCTCCAAAACTAAATTCCCATTGAAATCGATTTCCTGTAGTCCCCGGAACAAATCATCCCAGCGTACGTTTCCCTCACCCAGCATTCCCCGGTCACTTTCAGTCATGTGAATATGGCGAAGCCGGCTGCCAGCCGCAATAACCGGTTCATAAAAACTCGTCTCTTCTATATTCATATGGAAAGTATCCAGATGCAAAGACAAATTCGGTGCGTTTACGCATTTGATAAAGCGCAAGACTTCCTCCGCAGAGGTACACATATAACTTTCATAGCGATTGATCGGCTCGATACCGATCGTGATTCCAGATCGGGCGGCGTATTCGGCAACCTCTGCCCATACCTCACAAAGTGTATTTTCTTCTTCTTGTGTTCGCTGTTTGCCGGAAAAGACCCCGATGCCGGAATGTAAGACACCTCCCAAGTAATCAACCTCCAGTTCGCTCGCTTTATCCAGTGCCTCCTTGATCAGACAAGTCGCTTTCTTGGGATAAAAAGGAATATGCGCTTCTTTGGGAAGATTGAGAGAACAAGTCGCCTTCAATCCGTGTTGTTTCAATTGTCGCTTTACGATTGGAGCATCGAACTCCATGGAAGGAGGCAACAAAATTTCCAGTAAATCAAAACCGGCGGCAGATGCTTGCTGGATAGCGAAAAGACCGGCTTCTGGTGTCCACATAGGTGGTATCCAAGAAAGAATGGAAGCTCCGAAAGTAGGATTCATAATCGTATTGTTTTTATTTCGTTAGGGTTACAAAGTAAGTGT
The DNA here is from genome assembly GCF_023656845.1 of Parabacteroides sp. Y3-G-102. Lineage (NCBI taxonomy): Bacteria > Pseudomonadati > Bacteroidota > Bacteroidia > Bacteroidales > Tannerellaceae > Parabacteroides > Parabacteroides sp. Y3-G-102. The sequence goes on from NZ_JAMOKU010000013.1 coordinate 70,850, forward strand.
TTTTTTGAAGATTTCATTGCGAAGAAAGTGAAATCCTTCGCAATGAAATATCATAAATGTCATTTAAAAATAAAAGTTGGTACCCGGACAGAAGATAGGGTGGCTGCTGGTATTATCAATTTCAATCTTATTTTCTCTAGCGAGCCAACCGATAGCGGACCATAGATCCGCATCTGTTAGAGCGGATTTTGCTCTCAACGCCTCAAAACTCCAATGTTGGCCATCTGAAAGCAAATTCCAGATAGCTCCTGCATTTAATCCGATCGATCCTTTTGTCATGATAAAATCTGTTTTTATGTTTATGGTATATAGTGCTTATATTGTTATAACAGATAATATCCGGTAAAAGTATGTTGCGTTGAGATAAATAATCTAAAAAACAAAAATCTCTTGATGCGTTGAATTTTATTCCTTGAAGTCAGTGAATATGGATTCATCGTATACATTGTGTTCCTTTTTATCGTGGAATGGATACCATACTTGGGCAAAGAACGGATTTCCTTTAGCGATCTCGTCGTAATTCCAAGGGAGAGGTAAACATTCCGGGCACCAATGGCCTCCTAATAATACTAATGTGGGAGAGGCCTTAAAACGGTGACCGAATTGGCACTCCCAATCGAGTGGAGTCGATAAATCTCCTTTTGTCATGGCCGGTGACAAGCATTTTCCTCCCCTGAATTCTGCGGCTTTACGCATATCCTCGATATCCCATTCCGATTTAGGCTTACTTTCATCATAACCATGATCCAGAAAGACGGGTGTTTCGGAGGGGCGTTCTGTCCGGATCTTATCCCAACCCGGGATTGCTTGCCAATCCTCATACGAGCCAAAATATGCGGATATACGATCTTGGTGTCTGTTCTTGATCCAGTTACGAGTTCCCAGTCCCGGCTTTTTAGCGATGGCTCCCATACCCAGTTTTATGAAGATAGGAGGGACGATCTTTGCTAGGTGGAAATACCAAGGGACTTGGCTGGCCATCCATTTAAAATAATCGTCGCAAGTTTGGTTACTGCGGAAATGCAGATATCCTTCCAATAGATCTGAATCGGTATACCATTGTCCGTGGAAATTACGGATAGCGAACCAGTTCGGTTCGAATATTTTCTCTGGGGCGGGACAGCCAATCGCTTTTAACAATTTACTCTCAAACTCATAATTCGTCAGGCGGAAAGACGGGCCGCTACTAATATTATAGAAACGGTTCCAAAACTCATCCGGCACCTCCTTCTCGCATACATTCGCTAGTAAGCGACCGGAATCCTCGGCGGTAGCCCATTCCAGCACGCCGTCTAGCGGTACGTGGAATGTGATTGGGTCCGAACCTTTGAATAATAATTCGGGGCATAAGATACCGGTTTGGCGAAGGCACGCCCAATGTTTAATACCCGACTCCACGAAAATACGTTCGGCTATTGTCTTTGAGATGGCATAATGATCATAGACACTTATATTGATCGGATCTCCCGTACGTCCCCAATGAACAGGTGCGTTACGGTGGCCGGTTTGCGCCACGGAGCCGATATAGACTACCTTGATCCGGTCAGAGTTCGGTTGTGCTTTTACGGCATCCACGATATATTGGGCGGCGGTCGTGTTTACTTTCAAGGTTTTTTTAGGGAAATAATCCGCTGCCGGGGAAACCATTCCACCTACATGCAATACGTAGTCTGCCCCCATTACTCCATTTAAGACATCTTGATAATTTGTCAAGTCTCCCCAAACGATACGGATCCCTGCCATGGCCTCATATGCGGCTAATTTCTCTTTATTGATTTTGCTTGGGCGAGCCAAAAGTGTTATATTAAAACGATCTAGCCGCTTGGACAACTCGACCAATCCGGCATGCCCCATCGTCCCGGTGGCTCCGGTCAGAAAGACGGTCTTTTTACTTTTCATGATATAATTTAGTGTATAATAAAAGACTTAGGATACTATCGGGTAGCGAAGGTATATAAAAAAAAACTCCCAACCAATAGATTGAGAGCTTTTGTAGTGGATACGAGAATCGAACTCGTATTACATGCGTGAGAGGCATGTGTCCTAACCGTTAGACGAATCCACCATTTAGGTGTCATTGTTTTTGTTTGACGATGCAAAGGTAGATATATTTTTTAATTCTGCAATAGTTGAACCGAGTTTTTTTGAAGAAAAAGTGTGTTTTTTATCAAAATGCCAAGAAAACGGGGAGAATACCACTAAAAGGCGTTAAAAGTAGTTGCGATTTCATTGTTTTTTCATTGTCGGTACTGTTTATTTATTCTACCTTTGCCATCTGTAATTGAACAAAATAGTATTGAACATTACTAATACCAGTTTAATAAACAACTAATATTATGGCAGAACTTAAAGAAAAACTTTTCTCAGAATTCGCTCCTGTGTCTACTGAAGAGTGGATGGCGAAGATAACGGCCGACCTGAAAGGGGTACCGTTTGAGAAAAAGCTTGTTTGGAAGACAGGCGAAGGATTTAATGTAAATCCTTTCTATCGTGCAGAAGACATCGAGGGTTTAAAGACTACAGAGTCTCTTCCCGGTGAATTCCCTTATGTTCGTGGAACGAAGAAAGACAACGATTGGAAGGTACGCCAGAACATTGAAGTTTGCTGCTTCAAGGGTGCTAACGAGAAAGCACTTGACCTTTTGACGAAAGGTGTTACTTCTCTTGGGTTCATCATCAAAGGTGATGAGGTGAACGAGGAGAATATAGCTACTTTATTAGAAGGTATTTGTCCGGCTTCCGTAGAATTGAACTTCAACACTTGCAACTGCAAAGCGGAGAAGTTGATCGGTATCTTGGCTGACTACTTCAAAGGCAAGGGTGTCGACGCAGAGAAGTGCTACGGTTCTGTAAACTATGACGCTTTCAAGAAACCTTTAGTAAAAGGTAAAGAAAACAGTGAGTGGGTAGAAGGTGCCGCAGCTGTGCTCAAAGCTGGACAGGCTTTGCCTAACTACCGTGTATTGGCTGTAAATGCGTTCCTTTTCAACAATGCTGGCGCTTACATTTCTCAGGAATTAGGTTACGCCTTGGCTTGGGGTAACGAATTGATGGCAAAACTTACCGAGGCTGGTTTCACCGCTGACGAGGTTGCCAAGAAAATCAAATTCAATTTAGGTATCAGCTCTAACTACTTCATGGAAATCGCTAAGTTCCGTGCGGCTCGTTGGTTGTGGGCCGAGATCGTAGCCGCTTATAAGCCGGCCTGCGAATGCGCTTGCAAGATGGTTGCTCACGCACAGACTTCAGAGTGGAACATGACGGTTTACGATGCTCACGTAAACTTGCTTCGTTCTCAAACTGAGGCTATGTCTGCCGCTCTTGCCGGCGTAGACTCTATCACGGTTCGCCCGTTTGATAAGATTTACCAGACTCCAGACGATTTCTCCGAGCGTATCGCACGTAACCAACAATTATTATTGAAGGAAGAGTGCCACTTGGATAAGGTCGTTGACCCGTCTGCCGGTTCTTATTATGTAGAGGTATTGACGAATTCCTTGGCTGATGTCGCTTGGAAGTTGTTCTTGGAGGTTGAGGAAAAAGGAGGATTCTCCGTTGCCGTGAACGCAGGTGAGATCCAGAATGCCGTTAACGCTTCGAATGTAGCTCGTAAGAAAGCGGTTGCTACCCGTCGTGAGATATTGTTGGGTTCTAACCAGTATCCTAACTTCACGGAAGTAGCTGCCGATAAGATTCAAGAAAAAGGTTCTTGCTGTTGTGGAGGTGGTCATTGCGGTGAGGCAACGATCCCGGCTCTAGATTTCTCTCGCGGCGCTTCTGAATTCGAGGCTTTGCGTATGACGACAGAGAAGAGTGGCAAGACTCCGAAGGTATTTATGTTGACGATAGGTAACTTGGCGATGCGTTTGGCTCGTTCACAGTTCTCCGCTAACTTCTTCGGTTGTGCCGGATATAAGATAATTGATAACTTAGGCTTCGATACGGTTGAGGCTGGTGTTGAGGCTGCTGTCAAGGCTGGTGCCGAGATCGTGGTTCTTTGCTCTAGTGATGACGAGTATGCTGAATTCGCTCCTGCCGCTTACAAGGCTTTGGCCGGACGTGCCGAATTCGTTGTAGCCGGAGCTCCTGCTTGCGCGGACGACTTGAAGGCTCAAGGTATCGACCAGTTCGTAAATGTAAAGAGCAATGTGCTTGAGACATTGAAAGCATTCAACGCTAAATTAGGAATCGCTTAAGTATAAACAATTATGAGACCAAATTTTAAAAACATAGATATAAAGAATGCCGGATTCGCAGCTACAAACGCTGCCGAATGGGCAAAAGCCAATGGTATCGAGCCCAATTGGAAAACACCCGAGCATATCGAGGTGAAACCTGTATATACAAAAGAAGACTTGGAGGGTATGGAGCACTTGAACTATGCTTCTGGTTTGCCTCCTTATCTACGTGGCCCGTACAGCGGTATGTACGCTATGCGTCCTTGGACAATCCGTCAGTACGCAGGTTTCTCTACCGCTGAGGAGTCTAACGCTTTCTATCGCCGTAACTTGGCTTCCGGTCAGAAAGGTTTGTCCGTTGCGTTCGACCTTCCGACTCACCGTGGTTACGATGCCGACAACGAACGTGTGGTTGGTGATGTAGGTAAAGCGGGTGTATCTATCTGTTCCTTGGAGAACATGAAAGTGTTGTTCGATGGTATTCCTTTGAACAAGATGTCTGTTTCCATGACCATGAATGGTGGTGTGCTTCCGGTATTGGCATTCTATATCAACGCAGGTTTGGAGCAAGGTGCTAAGTTGGAGGAAATGGCCGGTACGATCCAGAACGATATCTTGAAAGAGTTCATGGTACGTAATACCTATATCTATCCGCCTGAGTTCTCCATGAAGATTATCGCTGATATCTTCGAGTACACCTCTCAGAAGATGCCGAAGTTCAACTCTATCTCTATCTCCGGTTATCATATGCAGGAGGCTGGTGCTACGGCTGATATCGAGATGGCTTATACGTTGTGCGACGGTATGGAATATCTTCGTGCCGGTATCAACGCCGGTATCGATGTGGATGCGTTCGCTCCCCGTTTGTCATTCTTCTGGGCTATCGGTGTAAATCACTTCATGGAGATCGCCAAGATGCGTGCGGCTCGTATGTTGTGGGCGAAGATCGTGAAGAGCTTCGGCGCTAAGAACCCGAAATCATTGGCATTGCGTACACATAGCCAGACTTCCGGTTGGTCATTGACCGAGCAAGATCCGTTCAATAACGTAGGACGTACTTGTATCGAGGCTATGGCCGCTACATTAGGACATACACAATCTTTGCATACGAACGCATTGGATGAGGCGATCGCTTTGCCGACCGATTTCTCCGCTCGTATCGCTCGTAATACACAGATTTACATTCAGGAAGAGACTAAGATCTGTAAGGAGATCGACCCGTGGGCTGGTTCTTACTATGTAGAGTCTTTGACGAATGAGTTGGTACATAAAGGTTGGGCATTGATCCAAGAGATCGAGAGCATGGGTGGTATGGCGAAAGCCATCGAGACAGGTCTTCCTAAGATGCGTATCGAGGAAGCTGCCGCTCGTACACAGGCTCGTATCGACTCTGGTGTTCAGACCATCGTTGGTGTTAACAAATATCGTTTGCCGAAGGAAGATCCGATCGATATCCTTGAGATCGATAATACAGCCGTACGTAACGAGCAGATCGCCGCTTTGAAGGAGTTGCGTGCTAACCGTGACGAAGCCGCTGTTCAAAAAGCTTTGGCTGATATCACGGAGTGCGTGAAGACGAAGAAGGGCAACTTATTAGAGTTGGCTGTTAAGGCTGCCGGCTTGCGTGCGTCATTGGGAGAGATCTCCGATGCTTGCGAGGTGGTTGTAGGTCGTTATAAAGCAATCATTAGAACTATTTCAGGCGTGTATTCATCAGAAACTAAGAAAGACGCAGACTTCCAGAAAGCTTGCGAGCTTTGCGAGCAATTCGCTAAGAAAGAAGGCCGTCAGCCTCGTATCATGATCGCTAAGATGGGTCAGGACGGACACGACCGTGGCGCTAAGGTTGTCGCTACTGGTTATGCGGACTGTGGTTTCGACGTAGATATGGGACCGTTGTTCCAGACTCCGGCCGAGGCTGCCCGTCAAGCTGTGGAGAACGACGTTCACGTAATGGGCGTTTCTTCTTTGGCCGCTGGTCATAAGACGTTGGTTCCTCAGGTTATCGAGGAGTTGAAGAAACTAGGTCGTGAGGACATCATCGTTATTGCTGGAGGTGTAATCCCGGCTCAAGACTATGACTTCTTGTATAAGGCTGGCGTTGCCGCTATCTTTGGCCCGGGTACTTCCGTATCGAAGGCAGCTTGCCAGATCCTTGAGATCTTGTTAGGCGAATAAATAGAGTTTAGACCTTACGGTTTTTAAATAAAGAGAGGCTGGACAATTGATTTTGTCCGGCCTTTTTTAGTATTGTATGCGGGTTTATGTACTTTTGTAGCGATTATTCAATTAAAAAGGGAAAGAATCATGGGAATCGTTATAGGTATAGATGTGGGAGGTAGCACGACCAAGATCGTCGGCGTGGAGGATAAGAAGATCAAGAACCCGATGTTCGTGAAAGCTACCGATCCGGTAACCTCTTTATTCGGAGCCTTCGGTAAGTATATTTATGATAATAACATCTCGCTCTCGAATATAGAGAAAGTGATCTTGACGGGTGTAGGTAGCGCCTATATCGATCAACCTTTATATGGCTTACCAACTGCGAAGACGGATGAGTTCCTTGCGAATGGGCTAGGGGCGCAATATAATACGGGACTGGACAGTCTATTGGTGGTCAGCATGGGAACGGGTACCTCCTTTGTCAAGGTACAAGGCTCCACGATCGAGCATATCGGGGGATTGGGTATCGGTGGCGGAACAATCCTCGGCTTGTCTAAGCTATTATTGAAAACGCATGACTTTCACCAAATAGCGTCTTTGGCCGAGCACGGTTCCTTGAATGATATCGACTTGCATATCCGGGATATTACGCCGCATCCGCTACCCGGCCTGCCGCTGGACGTGACAGCCTCTATTTTCGGAAAAGCGGACGCGAACGCTAAGGTTGAGGATATCGCTCTCGGTATCGTTCATATGGTCTTGCAGACCATCGGACAAGGAGCTGTTTTCGCCTCGTTAAATGGCGATATCAAGAATATCGTATTGATCGGTAACCTGACTCGCTTGCCACAATGCCCGGATATTTTCCCCCGTCTGGAGGAGATGTGCGATGTCCATTTCAAGATACCGGAGTATGCCGAATATCGCACGGCTATCGGGGCGGCTTTATGCTATATCAGGAACCGGGAATATAAGGATATTTTTTGTGGAAAGTGTTAGGCTACATCAAAACTTTATGTATCTTTGCTACATGCTTTGTTCCCTTTCGGCAATCGCCGGATAGGGATTAAAAGGGAATCGGGTGAGAATCCCGGACAGTCCCGCTGCTGTAAGCTTCATAAACGGGTTGAGCAATACTGTTGCCACTGTTCATTCAAGTGAATGGGAAGGCGCTTAAGACCGGAAGTAAGTCAGAAGACCTGCAAGGCGTGTATATTTTCGACGGCTTCGAGGAAAGGCCGGAAGAGAACGCAAGAACCGTATCCGGTTTTTACTATTCTTTATCCAAGGTTTTCTTATCAAGTCGTCTCATGGTTTCGGATAATTATTTTGCCATAATAATTAGGGAAAGAAGCATGAATCTGACCGACGGGATGAGCTCCGTGTGTAAGATGCATGCTTTCTTTGCGTTTAAAGGACTGGGGTATTCCGTGAACACTCTATAGAGAATATTTGTTTATTATTAGAAAAGTGCGTTTATTTGCAACGAGTAATTAACAAAAGAAGTATGAATATGAAGAAAATTGTGGGACTTGTTATGGTTGCCTTGCTAGCGTTGATGGCGCTTCCGGCGAACGCTCAGCTTAAATTCGGTATCAAGGGAGGTGTGAATATATCGTCTGTTCATTTCAACTCGGACGTGTTGAAAGCGGATAACGTAACCGGCTTCCAAGTGGGTCCGATGATCGAGACGACCTTACCGTTGGTGGGTGTCGGGATCGATGCGGCAGTGTTGTATTCGCAAAAGGGTTTGGAAACGACCTCGGCTGGCGGGGTGAAGACTTCGATGAAGACGGATTATATCGATGTTCCGGTCAACTTGAAATGGAAATTCGGCTTACCGATCGTCAAGGCGTATCTGGCAGCCGGTCCGTATATCGGTTTCCGTGTAGGCGGTGATAAGTTTTGGGATATCCCGGGTTCCGTAGCGGATCAGGTGAAGGCGAAGAATTTCAGCGCAGGTCTTAACTTCGGTGCCGGCGTGGAACTGATCAGCCACTTGCAGGTGGGTTTCAATTATGGTCTGGGACTGACTGATAACTATAGTATTGAGAAGGTGAACCTCTCCGACGGTGCCGGAAAGAACCGTGGATGGTCTATCACGGCAGCGATCTTGTTCTAAATAGGTGAAAATAAAATGAGAGAGGCTGGGCTTTAGAAGTCCGGCCTTTTTTGTTATTTTTGGGCTCGTAATGAAACACCTGTTTGAATGAAATACGCGGACGTCATACTTCCCCTTCCTTTGGAGAATAGCTATACCTATCGGATACCCGAAGATCTGGAGAGAGCCGTGACTCCCGGTTGCCGGGTGATCGTGCATTTCGGGAAGAAACGATATTATACGGCTATCGTCATGGAGGTACACGACCGGGAACCGGTATCCGATTTTGAGACGAAGGAGATCTACGCTTTGCTGGATGCCACGCCGGTGCTCCGCCGTCCGCAACTCCGTTTCTGGAAATGGATATCTTCTTATTATATATGTAAGCTGGGCGACGTGTATAAGGCGGCCTTGCCTTCCGGCTTAAAGTTGGAAAGCGAGACGGCGGTTACTTATAATGAGGATTTCGAGGCCACCGCCCCCTTGCGCCCGAACGAGCAAGCGGTACTGGATGCTTTTAGCGGGGTTTTGAAATTGACGATCTCGGAGTTGGAGAAGAAGACCGGTCTTCGAAATGTTGTCCCGATCGTCTCTTCCTTGATGGTGAAAGGGGCGGTCGAGGTGAGCGAGGAGCTAAAGCGAGGATTCGTTCCCAAGACACAGGCGTTTATCCGTTTGGCCGAGGCTTACCGGGATGAGACGAAATTACAGGCGGTGTTCGAGGATTTGAAACGAGCGAAGAAGCAAGAGCTTCTGCTGGTCAGCTTCTTGGATTTAAGCCATACCTTGAATCCCGCTTTATCGAAGGAGCTTTCCAAGAAAGAGCTATTGGAACGCAGTGGTTATACCTCTGCGGTATTGGAGGGGCTGCTGAAACGGGGTATCTTGGAGAGTTACGAGAAAGAGGTGGGTCGTTTGCAAGTATCTGTCTGCCGCTTGCAAGAGCCGAATCCGCTCAGTCCGGCGCAAGAGAAAGCCTATGGAGAGATCCATGAGGCTTTCAAGACGAAAGAGGTCTGCTTGCTTCATGGCGTGACTTCCAGTGGTAAGACCGAGATATACGTCCGTTTGATCCATGAGGTCTTGCGGCTGGGGCGGCAGGTTTTATATATGTTGCCGGAGATCGCTATCACGACCCAGATCACGGAACGGCTGGCGAAATTATTCGGGGATAAGCTATTGGTCTACCACTCTAAGTTCTCGGATAACGAGCGGGTGGAAGTTTGGAATAAGCTATTGCATAACGACGAGCCTATGCTGGTATTGGGGGTCCGTTCGTCCCTCTTCCTTCCGTTTAAGGACTTGGGCTTGATTATCGTGGACGAGGAGCATGAGAATACGTATAAGCAGCAGGACCCGGCACCCCGTTACCATGCCCGTAACGCTGCCATCGTCTTGGCGGGTATGCACGGCGGTAAGACCTTATTGGGTTCCGCCACTCCCTCCATCGATTCTTATTTCAACGCTACGGCGGGGAAATACGGTCTGGTTGAGTTATCTACCCGCTACGGTGATTGCTTGATGCCGGAGATTATTACGGTGGACGTGAAGGAGCTAAAGCGCAAGAAGATCATGAAAGATACCCTTTTCTCCCCTCTGTTGGTGGAGAAGGTGCGGGAGGCCCTATCCCGGGGCGAGCAGGCGATCCTATTCCAGAACCGCCGGGGATTCGCCCCGATGATCGAGTGCCGAGGGTGCGGGTGGGTGCCTCGTTGCGTGAATTGCGACGTTAGCCTTACCTACCACAAGGCGCATAATCAGCTGGTTTGCCATTATTGCGGTTATACCTACCGCTTGCCGCAGGTATGTCCCGAGTGTAAGGGGACGGAGTTCAAGATGCAAGGCTTCGGTACGGAGAAGGTAGAGGAGGAGATCGCTGGGCAATTCCCAGCGGCGAAGGTGGAGCGGCTGGATTTCGATACGGCCCGTACCCGCACGGCTTACGAGCGGATCATCTCGGATTTCGAGAAGGGGAAGACACAAATCTTGATTGGTACCCAGATGTTGTCGAAGGGATTGGATTTCGGGAATGTCAGCGTGGTCGGAATCCTGAGTGCCGATAGCCTGATGAATTTCCCTGACTTCCGGGCGCACGAGCGGGCTTATCAATTGATGGTACAGGTTAGCGGACGTGCCGGACGACGGGATAAGCGGGGTACGGTGATCTTGCAGACTACTCAGCCGGAGCATCCTTTGATCCGTATGGTGCAGCATTTTGCTTATAAGGAAATGGTGAGCTTGCAATTGAGCGAGCGTAGTATGTTCCGTTACCCGCCTTACTACCGTTTGATCGTCTTGATCCTTCGAAGTCGGAATGAGGAGGCTTTGCAGGAAATGTCTGCTTTATACGCCGAGAAACTTCGTGCTCGTTTGGGTGAGCGGGTGTTGGGGCCGGTTACGCCGCCTATCACTCGGGTACAGACGCTTCATATCAAGAAGATCGTCTTGAAGATCGAGATATCCGCCGGGATCGCTCCGCTTCGTGAGATATTGGAGGGGATTCATGCGGAGATGCAGGGATATGCGCTATTTAAGCAGTTGTTGGTTCATTATGATGTGGACCCGGCTTGAGAATTGAAAATGGAGAATTGAGAATTGAAAATTGAAAATTAAAGGAAAGGAGCTTAGGGATGAAGGAGGAAAAGATACGGTTGTTGTTTGTGTGTTTGGGAAATATATGCCGTTCCCCTTCGGCGGAGGCGGTAATGAAGAAGTTGGTGAAGGATGCGGGGCTGGAAGCTCGGATCGAGATCGATTCCGCCGGGATCACCGGCTATCATGAGGGAGACCGGGCAGATTCAAGGATGCGGGCGCATGCGGCTCGCAGGGGATATTCGTTGGATTCGATCTCCCGTCCGGTACGTCAGTGGGACTTCCATGACTTCGATTTGATTATCGGCATGGACGACCAAAATATAACGGATTTGAAACGGATGGCTCCCGATCTGGAATCCGTCGCTAAGATACATCGGATGACCGAGTTCTCCCGGAATAAGTTGTACGATCACGTCCCGGATCCTTATTATAGCGGTGCCGAGGGCTTTGAGCTGGTCTTGGATCTATTGGAAGACGCTTGCGCCGGGTTGTTGGAATATTGCCGATTATTACGATGCCCATCGTAAGGTTGCTAGAATGCCCATTGTAAGATGCTTATAACTGCGATTATAAGAACCTTACAATAGGCATTATGGTTCTGTGCCGATGGCTGTATGCCTATCTGCTTGATAATTATTGTTTTTTCAAGTCCGGATAGCTGATTCGGGTATGGAACATGGTTTTCAGTTTGTCTACGAATACGCTCTTTATGGTCTCCACGTCCTTGAAGGTCAGCGGAGCGCTCTTTAGCAAGCCGTCGGCGATCTGCCCGTCGATGATCTTGTTCACCAAGGCGCTGATACTCTCTTCGGTATGTTCCTTCAAGCTGCGGGAGGCGGCTTCCACGGAATCGGCCATCATCAGTACGGCGGTCTCCTTCGAGAAGGGATTCGGGCCGGGGTAGGTGAATAGCTCGTCGTTAATCGGCTTGTCCGGGTATTGGTTCTTGAAAGAGTTGTAAAAATACTTCGCCTTGCCACGCCCGTGGTGCGTACGGATGAAGCTGATAACCGCCTTGGGTAACAGGGCCTTCTCGGCGATCTTCACGCCCTCGGTGACGTGGCTGATGATGATCTGCGCGCTTTGGTCGAACGATAACTGGTTATGCGGGTTCACGCTCGATTGGTTCTCGGTGAAGAAGACGGGGTTGCTCATCTTCCCGATGTCGTGATAAAGGGCGCCGGTACGTACCAGTTGGGCGTTGGCGCCGATCTTGGCGGCCGCCTCGGAAGCGAGGATGGATACCTGCAAGGAGTGCTGGAACGTGCCCGGGCAAGTCTCGCTAAGCTTTTTCAAGATCGGGTTGTTGATGTTGGACAGTTCCACCAAGGTGATGTCCGATACGTAGCCGAACGTCTTCTCCAGCATATATACCAATACGTAGGTGAACATGACGAGGATGAAGTTGATGCCGAAATAGAGCATCATCATCCAGTTGATCTTATTCAGGTTCGCCTCTTGGAACAACGTGAGGCTCATGTAGCAGATGGCGTACGAGAGGAAGATGAAGAATGCGCACCGGATCAGTTGTGAACGTTCGCTCAGGTTTCTCAGGCTGAACGTCACGACCATGCCCGCTATGGTTTGTAGCAACAGGAACTCATGCGGGAAAGGTACCATCAACGAGCAGATCAGCACGATGATAAGGTGCGTGAAAAGCGCCGTCCGGGAATCGAAGAAGGTACGTACTACGATCGGTACGATGGCGAACGGCAATATATATACGTTGAATAATGCGTAGGTAACACATAGTTCCGTAAGGATGCAACTCACGAATATGCAGAGGATCAAGAATAGTACGTTCTTCCGGTTGTGGAATATCTTCAAGCGGAAAGACCATAGGTAGAGCCAGAAACAGAACATTAGCCCGAAGACGAGCACGAATTGCCCGGCCAATATGATGCCTTGCGTCTGCGTGCCTCCGGTCTTGGCCTCGTGTATGGCCTTTAGGGAACGGAGCACGTTGTAGGTATGGTTGTCGATGATCTCGCCCCGGTCTACGATACGCTCTCCGGCTTGTACCATACCGTTAGCGATAGATACGCTCTGTAGCATATCCTCCTTGATCTTGTCGGACATGTCGGCGGCATAGGATATGTTCTCGGTGAGGTAGTTATTGATGTCACACGATTGCAGGATCGATTTGTCCAGCCGCGGCGGGCAGTTGTTGATAATGAACTCGTAGGCGGTGCGCACGGTGAAGAAGTCGCTCACGTAGCGGGTCTGCGCGACGGCGTTCTCCAAGAGGTTGACACGGGAGTATTCCTCTTTCCGTAGCTCGTCCAGATCCTGCGACGAGATGATACCGTTCTTGTATAAGTTGATCAGGCTGCTCTCTATATACTGCATGTAAGCGGGGGATACTTTGCTTCGCAAGTTATTGCCGTTATTGTAGTTGGCACGCAGTTTCTCGACCTCTTGCTTCTGGATGTCGGGGTTCATGCGGTAATAAGGCTCGAACTTACGGAGTACGCTGTCTTTCTCCGCTTTTACCTCGTCGTCGGTCTTGTAGATCGGGAAATCGCTCGGGGCGGTGAGTAATCCATATCTCCAAGGCTTGCCCTCATAGAACTGATAACGGAATTTTCCCTCCCGGGGGAAGAAGTAGGCGATAAGTAACGCGGTCACCACGAAGTAGACCACGGTCGGTATATTGTAATTCTTCTGTTTCATATAGATTCCTTTTAGCGTCCGAAATATACGTAAAAAACTTCACTAAGCGGAAAAAAAGGCGTACTTTTGCCGCATTATTATAGAATGTAAGTATTATGACTCAAAGAAAAGTAAGAGTACGCTTCGCACCTAGTCCTACGGGGGCGCTGCATATCGGAGGTGTCCGCACGGCTTTATACAACTATTTATTCGCTAAACAGAATGGCGGTGATATGATTCTCCGTATCGAGGATACGGATTCCCAACGCTTCGTTCCCGGGGCGGAAGACTATATCATCGAGGCCTTGACTTGGCTGGGTATCAAGTTCGACGAGGGCGTGAGCTTCGGCGGCAACTACGGTCCGTATCGCCAGAGCGAGCGTCGTGAGATCTACAAGAAGTATGTCGATCAATTGCTGAACGATGGCCATGCTTATATAGCGTTCGATACGCCTGCCGAGTTGGAGGAGAAACGGAAGGAGATCGCCAATTTCCAATACGACGCCTCTACCCGTTCGCAAATGCGCAACTCGTTGACGCTTTCTCAGGAAGAGGTTCAGAGCCTGATCGAGTCAGGTCATCAGTACGTAGTTCGTGCCAAGATCGAGCCGAATGAGGATATCCACGTGAACGACTTGATCCGTGGCGAGGTCGTTATCAACTCCTCTATCTTGGATGATAAGGTATTATATAAATCGGCCGACCAATTGCCTACTTACCACTTGGCGAATATCGTTGACGACCATTTGATGGAGGTTACCCATGTGATCCGTGGTGAGGAGTGGTTGCCGAGCGCGCCGCTTCACGTATTATTATATCGTTTCTTCGGTTGGGAAGATACGATGCCTAGTTTCGCCCATCTGTCGTTGCTGTTGAAACCGGAAGGTAACGGTAAGTTGAGCAAGCGTGACGGCGATCGTCTGGGCTTCCCTGTATTCCCCTTGGAATGGCACGATCCGAAGACGGGTGATGTTTCATCGGGCTATCGTGAGAGTGGCTATTTCCCCGAGGCTGTCGTAAACTTCCTTGCTTTGCTGGGTTGGAATCCGGGTAACGATCAAGAGGTGATGAGCATGGATGATTTGATCCGTTTGTTCGACCTGTCTCGTTGCAGCAAGAGCGGTGCTAAGTTCGATTATGAGAAAGGCAGATGGTTTAACCATCACTATTTGCTGGAGAAGAGTAATACGGAGATCGCTGACCTATTCTTGCCGATCGTGGAAAGCCACGGTATCCAGACTACCCATGCTTATGTAGAGAAAGTAGTCGGCATGATGAAAGGCCGTGTCAATTTCGTGAGTGAGTTATGGGATCTTTGCTCTTTCTTCTTTATCGCCCCGACGGAGTACGATGAGAAGACTCGCAAGAAACGCTGGAAGGAAGATTCGGCTGTTCAATTGGGTGAGTTTATCGAGCAATTGCGTGCCCGTGAGCCGTTCGACGTAGAAGGTACCGAGAACGAGTGCAAGGCTTGGATCGAGAGCAAGGGATATCATTTGGGGAATATCATGAACGCCGCCCGTCTGGCCTTGGTTGGCGAGGGCAAGGGCCCCGGCATCTTTGATATCACCGAGGCTTTAGGTAAAGAGGAGTCTATCCGCCGTATCCAACGGGCTATCGAGATATTAAAATAATCATGTACAGTTTAGCAATACATCTCTACGCTTTTGTAGTCGCTTTGATCTCGCCTTTCCATAAAAAGGCGAGACTGATGCGATTCGGGCAATGGAAAACAAATTCCATACTTCGTGAGAAGATCGACCGGAACGCTAAATACATCTGGTTCCATGCCTCCTCGCTGGGCGAGTTCGAGCAAGGGCGTCCTATGATCGAGAAGATCAAGGCGGAACATCCGGAGTATAAGGTGTTGCTGACTTTCTTTTCTCCCTCTGGCTATGAGGTACGGAAGAATTACAAGGGAGCGGACGTGATCTGCTATCTTCCTTTCGATACGCCTTTCCGGGTGAAGAAGTTCCTGAATTTGGCGAACCCGGCGATCGCCATATTTATCAAGTACGAGTTTTGGGGGAACTATTTGCGTGAGTTGCGGAAGCGGGGAATACCGGTTTATATCATTTCCGCTATATTCCGCCCCGACCAGCTATTTTTCCAATGGTTCGGAAAGCCGTACCGGAAGATGCTATCTTATTTTAATCATCTTTTTGTTCAGGACGAGCGTTCGATGAAACTCTTGAACGAGTTCGGTATCACGAATGTGACGGTGACCGGCGATACCCGTTTTGATCGGGTGTTGGATGTCCGTAAGCAAGCTCGTGAGCTTCCGTTTATCGAACGTTTCTTGGAAAGCAAGGAGGGTAAGAGGCCGATCGTGATGGTGGCCGGCAGTTCATGGCCTCAAGACGAGGCGATCTTTATCCCTTATTTCCATGAGCATCCGGAGATGAAGTTGATTATCGCCCCGCATGAGATTCACCGGGAACATCTCCTTTCTATCGAGGCGATGCTAAAACGTCCGTCCGTCCGTCTATCGGAGGCGCATGAGGATGATCTGGCCGATAAGGATTGCTTGATCATCGACAGTTTCGGACTCTTATCTTCCATTTATCGCTATGGACAGATCGCTTATATCGGTGGTGGTTTCGGAGCGGGTATCCACAACACGTTGGAAGCCGCCGTTTATGGGATGCCGGTCTTATTCGGCCCGAGATACCATAAGTTTAAGGAGGCGAAGGATCTGATCGCCGTAGGTGGTGGTTTCTCCATCACAGATGATTCCTCTTTCCGAACGAAGATGGACGAGTTATTGACCGACCCGACAGCCTTGGAAACCTCCGGGCAAGCTGCCGGTGATTTTGTGAAAAACAGTGTAGGAGCGACGGATCAGATCTTGCGGCAAATCCATATCCGTTAATAGATAAAGCCGGGTTTGCTATTCGAGTGATTGTATGCCCAGACTCTTTTGATATAGCAATGGAATACGGATGAGATAGATGTACGGATTGGTAATTGAACGATTCGCGTTGTCTATCTCATCCGTATTTTATTTTAATCCTCTTCAGCGAACATCGGGTCCCAAGCGGGAAGGCGAGTCGGTGTTTGTTTCAAGATCTCTTTTACTTGATCCGTGATGTACTTCTTGTTGACTACCAGACGGAACATATACTCATTAAACCATTGGTCTGTCATGATGAGGTGGCCGGCGTTCGCTCCGGGGCCCCAACTATTCTCAACCATCCATTTCTTCGGCTTTCCATTCGCGTCGAGGTCAACAGCCATCAAGGTCATGGCGTGTGAGGAACCGCTGGCGAATGTTTGGATACGTTGTTTCTTATCCATGCCGAAAGTCGTACCCATCAGTGAACCGTAATCGTAGAAGTTTACATCCAGAATACCTCTGTCACGATCGAAGAACTTGCCCACGTCGCAAGAGAAATACATCATGGTGCTGTCCTTGATGGAAGCGATAGCCATTTGTTTGATATCCTCGATCGGAAGGTTTACGTACGTCCAGTTCTTGCCATCGTAAGCGTGGCGGTCGTAATCGATCTCATACAGCTTATAATAATCGCGGCTCGGATCGTTCATCAACATGACATAGCTGTTTTTCAAATCGTCCCCGATATATTCTTGGAAGAAGGACTGAGGCGTATATTCCTTCGTCTCTACCGGATTCCCTTTAGCGTCTTTGCGAGTCCACGTGAATTTCGTAGGCGGCTCTCCCAAGTTCAATACGAGCATACGGTAAATCGTACCTAGCATCTCTGTTTTCTTTTTCTCCAGATCCGCTACGGTCGTGCCTTTGGTCGTAGACAGGTCGCGAAGTTGCAAGCCGTATTCTTTCAGCTTTAATCCGATCAGGTTGCTCATGCGTCCGGTACTGTTGCTACTGTTGGTCTCTACCATGACCTCGGCGGGAACCACGCCATACTTGGTCAAGATATCGGAGACACCCGTGAACTGCCCTCCGTCTCCGATCGGGTTCTTGAATAACCATTCCACCATCTTGTCGTCCATCGGTTTCAGACGAGTATCGATGATGCCCTGTAAGAAAAGGTTCGCTTTCTCCAATTGATCCCAGAAGAAAGAATAATTCTGGGAGAATTGGAATTCACCCATGTCGTATTTATGGATCGCCTGCGCACGGAATACGTTCAATCCCGTGAAAAGCCAGCAACGGCCCGAGGAACGTTGGTTGGAGATCCCTTTGCTCTCTACCTTATTGGAGAAGTAAGTATCCAAATTGTTCTTGCTCTCCCCATTAACGGCAAGCTTGTTGATGTCGTTATTGGTGATTGCGTTACGGATCGCCTTATCGGCCGGCGTTCCCTGATAAGACTGTTTGATTTGCTGCAACATCGTGGGTGAGATGCCTCCACCGCTTTGTTGTCCGTGAGCCGATAGCGTGATGCCTAAAGCCAAGGCCGCTATCCATAAATTCTTTTGCTTCATGATATTTTAGTTGATTAATAAATTGTGTTATTTCTTTTTAGGCCATACCAGACCGTCTTGCCGGATATTCCATACCGTACCGTCCGATGTGGGTAGCGATATCTCGTACATAGAAGGTGTCGTATGTATTTCCAGTTGATTGGCGATCTCTTGCGGGCATAGCTCGTTTGCCTTCAAGTCGTTGATGTTATCGGCATAATGCCCGAAGGTCGCGGCGAACTCATTCTGACGGTAATATAAATTACGCAAGATCCATTTCGTCTCCTCCGAAGGATGTTTTACGAAAGGAGTCTCACCTTCTCCCGCAATCTTATCCGATATTTGAACATAACCCCAGTATTCGGGCATATGGATATTGATTACCCCGGTAGGCGCCCATACCCAGTTGTACTCGCGAATCTTATCCTCTCCTTGGATAGGGACTTTCACGTATTTACCGTCTTTCACGTCCGTTGTCCATTCCACACGGGAGAAGTTCACACGGATCTGCTCGCCGATTTCCGGCTTTTCTTTTCCTCTGTCCATTTGGAATACGGAAGTCCAAGGAATGAATACCTCTACGCTCCATGATTTATCCGTGTCTTTCGGGTTATTCAGCGTACCGTCCACATAAACAGCGGATTTCATTCCGGCGAACTCCCAGTTATTCAATACTTGCGGATTATCCCGGTAGGGGCGGGTTAAGAACAAGTCCCATTCCGTACCTAAGGCGTTCACCTCGTACTCCAGATAATTATGGGTGTCGTTCGTAGGATTCAGGAAGATCTCGAAGTCGTTGTCATGGAAGATCACGGCGTCGTGTTCCGTGATGGTCGCCCATACGTGCGGCTCCTCCATAAGGACGGCGAAGTACATTCCGTTATCATCGTAAGTCATCTTGGCCCGGGTCTGGAAGTGAGGGGCCGGGCGTTTGTCTCCTTCGATATCCACGAAGTCGCTGGTCCAAGGTATCGCGTCCCATTCCCCGGGAGAAAGCTTTCCGTCGATCTTGATAGGAGCGGGGGCCTTGTAGCAAACATACGTCGGCGGATTGAACGGTGGTTGCGGCATATACGTGATGTCCGGCTTTTGCGTACTGGGTTTCTGTGCGCAAGAAAGCAATAGGAGTGCCGCCAATGGCGCTGTCGTTAAAATCGTTTTTCTCATGTGCGTTTATTTTTAGATCGTTTGATAAATAGATTCTTATTGAAGTAAGTCCATCGCCGCGTCCAACCATGTATTTATATCGTCCGGATAATGTTGGTCGGCGGTATAAGTATCGCTGCGTTTGTGCCCGAGTCTTACGATCACGGCGTTCTTTTCCGGGAGCGTGAAGACATATTGCCCCAAGATTCCTCTCATATAAGGGATCTTCATCCCTTTGTAATCGAGAATCCAGTATTGGAATCCGTAACAATGGTTGGGTTTGCCGAGATCCTTATAGACAAGACGGGTATCGGGGCTTGTCGCTTCCGCCAAATAAGCGGGAGAGATCAATTGCTGGCCATCCCATTGACCGTTGTTGAGTAATAATTGTCCGAAGCGGGCGAAATCACGGGCGTTACTGTTGAAACAGCAATAGGCTTTTTCCATGCCGTCCTTCCGGTCGAGGCTCCAAAGGGCGCTTTCCTCAGCGTGCATCGGAGTCCATAGTTTGCGGGATACATAATCGCTGAGTTTCTCCCCGGTAGCCTTCTCCACGATAAAGCCCAGCAGTTGTGTCACGCCGCTTTGGTAGATAAAGTTTACGCCGGGCTCGTCGATCTCTTTCATCCCGAAGGCGATTTCCTGTAGGTCATCGCCATAATACAACTGGGTGGTAGGAGAGAAAGGAGAGCTGTAAGCCTCGTCGAAATCCACGCCGGCGCTCATGGTCAGCAAATGGCGAAGCGTTAGGGCCTTTCCGTCGTATCCCTTGAATTCCGGGAAAAAGTCGCTTACCGGTTGATCGACATCGCGGATAAATCCATCGTCGATAGCGCAGCCGATCGCTAACGAGACGATGCTTTTCGCCATCGAGAAGGAGTTGCTATGCGATTCCGGGGAATAATCTTCCCAATATTGCTCGAATAGCAGTCGATTGTCTTGGATGATTACATAGGCAACCGTACCCAGCTCCTCAAACCGGGGAAGATAACGCTCTGGAATACTTTTCGTATTGTAAGCTTCCGATAGTTCCCAAGGGCGGGGCGAACCTGCTTTTACGACCCGGTTCTCGAAAATCGGATATTGATCGATCTTGGGTAATAAATGAGTAAGCGCTCTGCGCAAATAATAATTGGAGGGTAACGTTAGATACCCTCCGATTCCTACTATAAAAATAAACACTATCCATCTCACGCTTCGAGACAAATAGTGTTTATTGTTTTGAATTCCTTTATTTGAATTATTTTTCATGTAACCACTTTTTGCCTGAAGGGGTATACGTGTAAATTAAGCCTATTAGGCAAATAATCCCGACAACTCCAAGAAAGATTACTAACTCCATATTATTGTCCCTTTTTTCATAGATACAAATATATGGTTTATAATTCAAATAATCAAATACATGCTATTATTCTTTATACCAAGAAGAATACATATGGTAGTTTTTGGCTATCTTTTGGTTGATCTCCTTCGCTTGCTCGGGATCTACCTTCTTGACGAACTTAGCGGGAACTCCGGCGTAGATACTGCCCGGCTCGACGATCGTCTTGCTTAGTACTACGGAACCTGCGGCGATGATCGCTCCCTCGCCTACTACGGCGTGATCCAATACCACGGAGCCCATTCCGATCAAGGCGCCATTGCAAATCTTCGCCCCGTGGATCGTTACGTTATGGCCGATGGATACATCATCGCCGATCTCGATTGTCGATTTCTCATATAAGGTGTGAAGGACGGAACCATCCTGTACGTTTACGCCGTTGCCGATGCGAATCGAGTTCACGTCGCCGCGAAGCACGGTGCCAAACCAGATACTGCAACCTTCACCGATCTCTACGTCACCTATAATCGTGGCGTTGTCTGCTAAAAAAGTGTCTTTACCGATCTTCGGGGTAAAGCCACGAACGGATTTAATTAATGCCATTTTTAGTTGTTTAAATTTCTGTTGTTTTCTCTTTCAGCCAAGCTTTCTCCTCCTCGTTCAAGAACGGGCTGATCTTGTCGTAGACCATTTGGTGGTACTTGTTCAGCCAAGCGTGCTCACGGACAGAGAGCATGGGGATGATAATCAAGCTCGTGTCGATGAAACAAAGCGTCAGCGTATCGAATCCTAGGAATTTCCCGAATTCCGTTTCGCTGTCCTCACGTACCAA
Source organism: Parabacteroides sp. Y3-G-102 (assembly GCF_023656845.1). Classification (NCBI taxonomy): domain Bacteria; kingdom Pseudomonadati; phylum Bacteroidota; class Bacteroidia; order Bacteroidales; family Tannerellaceae; genus Parabacteroides; species Parabacteroides sp. Y3-G-102. Next base: position 92,227 of record NZ_JAMOKU010000013.1, read on the forward strand.
GATCATGTTCTCCGTACGGATACCGTATTCGCCGGTACGATACATGGCCGGCTCGTCGCTGATCACCATTCCGGGCTTCAAGGTCACCGGGTTCTCCTCCATGCGGATGCTTTGGGGGCCTTCGTGTACGTTTAGGCAATGGCCGATACCGTGACCGGTTCCGTGCAAGTAATTGATTCCGGAATCCCATAGCGCTTTACGGGCAAGGATATCGATCTGGGAACCTCGTGTTCCGGCGGGAAACTTGCTTTTCGCCAAGCTGATCGTACCTTTCAACACACGGGTGAAATCCTTTTTCATCTGCTCCGTCGGCTCTCCAAGGGCGATCGTGCGGGTGATATCCGTCGTACCGTCCAGATATTGTGCGCCGGAATCGATCAAAAGCAATCCTTCCGGCTTCAAGGTCGCGTCCGTCTCCGTCGTAGCGGAGTAATGAACGATCGCTCCATGCTCGGCGTAGCCGCAGATCGTGCCGAAGCTATCCATGATGTATTGCGGTTGTTCCGCACGTAAGGCGGTCAGCTTCTCGGCGGCGCTGATCTCTGTAACTTGGGCTCCTTCCGCCATTTGTTTCTCCAGCCAGATATAGAATTTTGTCAAGGCGACACCATCTTTTACCACGGCGTTTTGGAAGCCCTTGATCTCGGTCTCGTTCTTGATGCTCTTCAAGTGGTTGGCGGGGGAGATCCCTTCCACGATCGTACAGCTTCCCGGGATCGCGTCGTATAAGGAGACGTTCGTCTTGTTCATATCCACGAATACCCGGCTGTTTTCCGGTAGGCGGGATAGATACCTCTGGATCATGGAGTATTCGGCCAGCGTAACCCCTTCTTTCTTCAAATGCTCGGTGATCTCGGCGGTCAGCTTCTCCGGCTTGATGAAAAGCACGCTCTCATCCTCCGATACAAAGGCGTAGCTGACTACGACCGGGTTATAGGTCACGTCCGTACCCCGGATATTGAATGTCCACGCGATCTCGTCTAAGGCGGCGAGGATCAAGCAGTCGGCGCCCTCGCTCCGCAACTGGTTATTGATTAGGTCTAGTTTCTCGTGCACGGAGGCTCCGCTTAATGCTTCCGGCATCTCGAATATCGGGTTTCCGGGAACGGCGGGACGGTCCTTCCAGATACCCTCGATCAGGTCGGCCGAGGTATCCAGCTTGATTTCTTTACGGCTTAGTTTATTTGCCAAGGCACTCGCTTCGGCGGCGCTATAGGTTTGCCCGTCCAGCCCTACGGCCTGTCCGGCGTGTAACTCATGCAAGAGGAATTCCGTGATAGACGGTGTCTCCGGAAGCGCCAACTTATAGAGTTCGATACCGGAACCTTCCAGTTGGCTGGCCGCTTGCAGGAAATACCGGGAATCGGTCCATAAGCCCGCCTTGTCCGCGGTGACCACGATCGTTCCCGCCGAGCCGGTGAAGCCGGATATCCATTCTCTCGATTTCCAGCGATCGGCCGGATACTCGCTTAGGTGCGGGTCGGAACTGGGTATGATGTAAGCGTCAACCTTCTGTTGTCTCATAGCCTCCCGTAGGGCGGCGATACGTTCAGGAATGTTTGTTTTCATCGCATTTTATTTTAGTCAACATTAATACTCGCAAAGTTAATGAATTATTTTGGATTTGTCTCGCCGGAAACCGGCTCTTCTACCTTATAATATAGATGGGAAGTGCCTAGCTTTTCCCACCGCAGTTTCCCTTCCTCTACCAGCCGCCGCAAGTCGAGGGAAGCCTTACTTCTGGAGCATCCGCAGAGCGACATATACTTCTTCTGGTGGATAAAAGGGTTCGTCTCCAGATAACGGAATACCTCTTGCTCGCATTCCTTGGCGGAGGGATATGCGGGATCGCTAACCGTGTACTCGTCACGAAACACCGGCATGGTCTTCAGCCGGTCTCTTAGTTCCTTGGACGATCTGAACTTCACGTCCTTGAAATGGATGGATTCCGCCCGGATCTCATTCTTTTCCATCACGGGCCGGCTTTTCAGTGAGACGCTGAAAGTACCGATCCCCTCTAGCTCCACGTTATAACCGAACATGAGGAAGTCCACCATCATGTCTTGGAAAAGCTGCAAGATCCCTTTCATATCCGCGGGAGAGAAAGAAGACCGGGACTTCGCTCTGCTGATGAACTCATCCGTATGTATCGTCCCGCAAGAGACCAAACGAGGATGTAGGGGTAATGACTTCCCGGATTCCTCTGGATTCGGGTTGGGATTTCTGACTAACTTGTAATTTGCTGACATCTGTGCTGTGTTTAAATGGTTATAGATCTTTTGTCCGATTTTTCTAGATCGCTTACTCGTTTTTATAGGCGAGCTTAGCGGTTTCTTCAAGAAGAATTCATCTTTCAACAGCCGTTGCATGATCATGCACCAACTGTTGGACGATCATCTACCATCTGTTGGATGATTGTCCAACAGATGGTAGATGATGAATACTTCAGCTTCAAAGGTACAATATATAAAAGAGAAAAGGGTAAGGATTCCGGATAAAAGAGCTAAAGGTTATGATAAACGTGTATGGGCTCACAGCCTTGTGGTCCACAACCTTGTGAACCGATCCCTTTAAATCAAGTTAAAGATAAGGCACTCAATAGATATCAAGGAATAATTTGCTAGCTTTGTAGAAACAAATAAGAAGTGCCATGAGGAATCTGCTTTATCTTTTTGTCTTTGCGGCTCTGCTTCTCGGCTTGAGCGCATGTTCTTCTTATTATTATTCGATGTTGAACTCGAATGACCCCGTCGGGGAGAAGAATGAGAGAGGTGATTTTGTGCAGGAAAACGATACGGTACGTATCTCTTATCGTTTCTGGGGAGAGAACGCCCCGGTTACTATTACCATTTATAATAAATTGGATGAACCCTTGTATGTGGATTGGGGGCGGTCGGCGCTGATTATCGATGACGTGGCTACCACCTACGATCCGAAAGTGGCCTCGGTGAGAGGCGAGAGCTCTAGCGTGGCATCCGGTAGCTCCTTTCATTGGAGCGATAGGAGCAGCAGCGGGTGGAGCTACTCGGAAGGTTCCTTCTCCGGTGATGTGAGTTTGCCGAAGGGCGTTGAGTTTATCCCGCCGCATTCCAAATTAGTCAATACGCCTTTGCAATTAGCCAACTTCCCGTTTAACGAGATCCCGAAGGAAGAGTATGTAAAGGAGCAAATGACAACGAAAGCAAACACCACCGTAAATATCCGAGTGAAGGATTTTACGGAAGAAGATTCTCCGCTGAGATTCCGTAGCTACCTGACGTTGTTCGCCGGAGGGACCAATGGGAAGCCCTTGAAGCATTCCTCTTTTGAGCGGAACTTCTATCTGGCGAAATTGATCAAGGTCGGCGACGTGGCTCCCCGGTATTTCGATGAGGGACAGCAGCAATCCGGCGATTTCTTTTACGTGAAAGAGACTCATGGGGCTACGGCAGGCCTTGTCGTAGGGGCGATAGCGGTTACCGCCGCAGGGGTGGCGATAGAAGCTACGCTGGGTCCCGTGAACTATTAATATATTCATATCGAATGATACAAACTCTATCTGATTTAAAGACCGTGCGTTTCAACGAGCAAGCGGACGGTGTGATCATTTTGGACCAAACTCTGCTGCCGGGTAAGGAAGCGTATCTGACCCTTACCACTGCCGAGGAGATATGGGATGCCATCTATAAATTAAAGGTACGTGGAGCACCTGCTATCGGGATAGCGGCCGCTTATGGTATCTATGTCTGCGCCCGTCGGATCGATACGGCGGAGAAATCCGTTTTCGTGGATGAGTTTCGGAAGATCAAGGAGTATCTGGCCGGTTCCCGTCCGACGGCGGTGAATCTAGTGACGGCGCTGAACCGGATGGAGCGGGTATTGGTCGCTCATCCAACCTTGTCTGTCCCGGAATGGAAAGAGCTATTATATAAGGAAGCGATCGCGATCCGGGAGGAAGACGCCGCCGCTTGCCGGCAGATCGGCGAGAACTGTCTGGAGCTACTCCGTCCCGGGATGGGAATCCTTACGCATTGCAACGCCGGACATCTGGCGGTCTCGGAGTATGGCACCGCCTTGGCGCCGATTTATCTGGGGCAGGAGAGAGGCTATGGTTTCAAGGTCTTCGCCGACGAGACCCGTCCTTTGTTGCAAGGCGCCCGGCTCACGGCCTATGAGCTAAGCAGGGCCGGCGTGGACGTGACGCTGATTTGCGATAATATGGCCTCTATCGTCATGCGGAAAGGCTGGGTGCAAGCCGTGGTCGTAGGTTGCGACCGTGTAGCCGCCAATGGCGACGTGGCGAATAAGATCGGCACGTCCGGAGTGGCTATCTTGGCCCGGCATTACAAGATCCCCTTCTATGTATTAGGCCCGACATCCACCATCGATAGCTCGTGCCCGGACGGCGATTCCATTGTAATAGAGGAACGTAACCCCGATGAGGTCACCGAGATGTGGTATTCAAGGCGTATGGCCCCGAAAGACGTAAAAGTCTACAACCCCGCCTTCGACATTACTCCCCACGAGCTAATCACGGCTATAATTACGGAGAAAGGCATCTTTTATAAAAATAATCGCTGAAAGTTTTGCTAATCCCGAAACAATCAGTAATTTTGCCGCTCAATTTGAGGATATAAATAATTAAACAATATAACAATTTAAATTATGATCGTAGTTCCATTAAAAGAAGGCGAAAACATCGAGAAGGCGCTTAAGAAATTCAAGAGAAAGTTCGAGAAAACAGGTGTAGTCAAGGAATTGAGAGGCCGTCAGGCTTTCGAGAAACCGTCTGTTACGAAGAGAAAGCAGACTATGCGTGCTATCTACGTACAGCATTTGCAACAAGTAGAAGAATAATTATAGCTTCCGGGCTTGTTTTATTGAATTCTTATTCCTATTTTCGTTGCATGAATGTTGATGCAACGAGAATATGCTGATCGATGACTTTCTAAACTATCTCCGGTATGAGCGGAACTATTCCAATTATACGATTGGTGCCTATTCGAAAGATTTGGACCAATTCCAGAGGTATGTAAGAGAGCATCGAGAAGGTGTATTCAACCCCGGGGAAATCGACTCGGATTTCGTGAGAAGCTGGATCGTCAGTTTGATGGACGAGAAGCTTTCTCCCGTATCGGTAAACCGGAAATTAAGTTCTTTGAAATCTTTTTTTAAGTTTCTCATGAAACGGGGCATTGTCTCTGCGAATCCGTTGAGATTGGTGAACGGTCCGAAAACGAAGAAACCCTTACCTTATTTTATTAAGGATAGCGAGTTGGAGGCGTTGTTGGACGGGGACGGATTTGATGAGGATTTTGAAGGTGTGAGGAATCGGTTGGTCATTGAGATGCTATACGATACCGGGATGCGCCGCTCAGAGTTAATCGGCATACGAAACGTGGATGTGGATTATGAGGCGATGCAGGTCAAGGTAACCGGAAAGCGGAACAAGCAGCGGTTGATTCCTTTTGCGGAGGGTTTAAAAAACTTAATGCTTGCATACACGGAAGTCCGTGATCGTGAGGTTGAGGCAGCCGGTGAATGGTTTTTCGTTCGAAAGAACGGGAACCAGTTGTCGACGGGGATTGTTTATAATATAGTAAAAAAGCAATTGTCGGAGATACCCATGCTGGCGAAACGAAGTCCACACGTGTTACGACATTCATTTGCAACGAGTATGTTAAACAACGGAGCCGAGCTGAACGCTGTGAAAGATTTATTAGGTCATAGCAGTTTAGCGTCTACCAGTGTTTACACGCATACAACCTTTGAGGAATTAAAAAAAGTGTATCATGCTCATCCAAGAGCAAAAAAAGAAGGAGGTTATTATGGACGTTAGAATTCAAGCAATTCATTTCGACGCAACTGCACAGTTGGAGGCGTTTATTCAGAAGAAAGTTTCTAAATTGGAGCAATACTTCGATGGTATTATATTGGCAGAGGTTACATTGAAGGTGGTTAAGCCTGAGACGGTGAAGAACAAGCAGGCCAGTATAATGTTGTCCGTGAAGAACGGGGAATGTTTCGCTGATAAAATAAACGATACTTTCGAAGGGGCGATAGACGATTGTGTTGAGGCTTTGGAGAAGCAACTGGTTAAATTCAAAGAAAAAATCAGAGCCAAATAAAAAAAACGGTAGATAAATTTGGTATGTAAGAAATAATATCTAAATTTGCAGCCGTTTCGCCGTGGTGACGAAACGGCTGCTTTTAGAAGTATCGCCTCTTTAGCTCAGTTGGCCAGAGCACGTGATTTGTAATCTCGGGGTCGTTGGTTCGAATCCGACAAGAGGCTCAAAAGAATGTATTGGAATGGGCAGTTACCAGAGTGGCCAAATGGGGCTGACTGTAACTCAGCTGGCTTTCGCCTTCGGTGGTTCGAATCCATCACTGCCCACACGAATGAAACAAAGGAGAGAATCGGTTGGTTCATTCGGTCTTGCGGAAGTAGCTCAGTTGATAGAGCATTAGCCTTCCAAGCTGAGGGTCGCGGGTTTGAGCCCCGTCTTCCGCTCTTATAAGTTGCCTGTGTAGCTCAGCGGTAGAGCACTTCCTTGGTAAGGAAGAGGTCCCGAGTTCAAGTCTCGGCACCGGCTCAATTGAAAATTGAACATGATCATTAATCAAATAAAGAACAATTAAGTTATGGCAAAAGAGAAATTTGACAGATCGAAACCACATGTGAACATTGGTACGATTGGTCACGTTGACCACGGTAAAACAACTTTGACAGCTGCTATCACAACAGTATTGGCAAAGAAAGGTCTTTCAGAGTTGCGTTCATTCGATTCTATCGACAACGCTCCTGAAGAAAAAGAGAGAGGTATCACAATCAACACTTCTCACGTAGAGTATCAGACTGCAAACCGTCACTATGCTCACGTAGACTGTCCGGGTCACGCCGACTACGTAAAGAACATGGTAACTGGTGCTGCTCAGATGGACGGTGCTATCATCGTAGTTGCTGCTACTGATGGTCCTATGCCTCAAACTCGCGAGCACATCCTTTTGGCTCGTCAGGTAAACGTTCCGAGATTGGTTGTATTCATGAACAAGTGTGACATGGTTGACGACGAGGAAATGTTGGAATTGGTTGAGATGGAGATGAGAGAGTTGCTTTCATTCTATCAATTCGACGGTGACAACACTCCGATCATCCGTGGTTCTGCTCTTGGTGCATTGAACGGTGATCCTCAATGGGAAGATAAAGTAATGGAGTTGATGGAAGCTTGTGATACTTGGATTCCTCTGCCTCCGCGTGAAATCGACAAGCCGTTCTTGATGCCGGTTGAGGACGTATTCTCAATCACGGGTCGTGGTACTGTTGCTACAGGTCGTATCGAGACAGGTATTGTTAAGGTTGGTGAGGAAGTTCAGATCATCGGTCTTGGCGCTGCTGGTAAGAAATCTGTTGTTACAGGTGTTGAGATGTTCCGTAAGTTATTGGATCAAGGTGAGGCTGGTGACAACGTTGGTTTGTTGCTTCGCGGTATCGATAAGAACGAGATCAAGCGTGGTATGGTAATCTGCCACCCGGGTCAGGTTAAAGAGCATTCTAAGTTCAAGGCTGAGGTTTATATCTTGAAGAAAGAGGAAGGTGGTCGTCACACTCCGTTCCACAACAAATATCGTCCTCAGTTCTACATCCGTACATTGGATGTAACTGGTGAGATCACTTTGCCGGAAGGAACTGAAATGGTAATGCCGGGTGATAACGTAACGATCGAGGTTGAGTTGATCTATCCGGTAGCATGTAGCGTAGGTCTTCGTTTCGCTATCCGCGAGGGTGGACGTACAGTAGGTGCAGGCCAGATCACAGAATTAGAGAACTAATTCAAACATTAGATAATGTTATAGCCAGTCTTTTTAAGGGCTGGCTATTTCTACGGAAGTAGCTCAGTCGGTAGAGCACTGGTCTCCAAAACCAGGTGTCGGGAGTTCGAGCCTCTCCTTCCGTGCTAAAATCTATAGATTCGATGAAAAAGATAATTACTTATATTAAGGAATCTTATAACGAACTTGTTTATAAAGTTTCTTGGCCTACGAGAGCAGAGCTTTCCAATAGTGCGGTTGTTGTTATGTTTGCTTCCCTTATCATCGCCGCATTGATCTTTGTTGTTGACGGGGCCTTCGAGGCTGTTATGCGTTTCTTCTACAACCAAATTTTCTAATCAGTTAAGGTATGTCTGATATCCAAAAGAAATTTTATGTTCTGCGTGCCATCAGTGGCAAGGAGAACAAGGTACGGGAATATCTAGAGGCTGAGCTGAAGAATACGGATCTGGGAGAATATGTATTTCAAGTCTTGATTCCGACCGAGAAAACCTTTACGGTACGAAACGGTAAGAAGGTCATGAAAGAAAGGGCTTACTTGCCGGGTTATGTGCTGGTCGAGGCTGCTTTGGTCGGTGAGGTTGCTCATCGATTGCGGAACATTCCAAACGTGATTGGTTTCTTGGGTGGTTCTGATACCCCCGTGCCATTACGCCCTGCGGAAGTGAATCGTATTTTGGGTACGGTTGACGAGTTGCAGGAACAACAAGAGGATCTGGATATCCAGTTCTATGTTGGCGAGAGTGTGAAGATTACTTTTGGACCGTTCAGCGGTTTCACGGGTATAATCGAAGAGGTCAACGCCGAGAAAAAGAAACTTAAGGTGATGGTTAAGGTCTTCGGACGCAAGACTCCCCTTGAGTTGGGTTATATGCAAGTTGAGAAAGAATAGTACTCTGGTTACGAAAAGTGCTACCTTTCTGTTATTGATGTTATATATCTAAAAAATTTTAGAAACAATGGCTAAAGAAGTTGCTGGACAAATCAAATTGCAGATTAAAGGAGGAGCAGCAAACCCTTCTCCCCCAGTAGGACCTGCTTTGGGTTCTAAGGGTATTAATATTATGGAGTTTTGCAAGCAATTTAATGCCAAGACCCAAGACAAGGCTGGTAAGATATTACCTGTTGTAATTACTTACTATGCCGATAAGTCTTTCGACTTTGTCGTTAAAACTCCTCCTGTGGCAATCCAGTTGTTGGAAGCTACTAAGAAGAAGAGCGGTTCCGCTCAACCTAACCGTGCTAAGATCGCTGAGATCACATGGGAGCAGGTGAAAGCTATCGCTGAAGACAAATTAGTCGATCTAAACTGCTTTACTGTCGAGTCAGCCATGAGAATGGTTGCGGGAACAGCCAGAAGTATGGGTATCACTGTTAAAGGGACATTCCCGGGTAATAATTAATAAACTTCAATTGAGATGAGTAAACTTACAAAGAATCAAAAGTTGGCTTTGGGCAAGATTGAAGCTGGGAAAGCATATACATTGAAAGAAGCTTCAGCTTTAGTGAAGGAAATTACTACAACTAAGTTTGACGCATCCGTAGATGTTGATGTCCGTTTAGGTGTTGACCCCCGTAAGGCCAATCAAATGGTGAGAGGCGTGGTTTCATTGCCTCACGGAACTGGTAAGCAGGTTAGGGTTCTCGCATTATGTACTCCGGACAAGGAAGCTGAAGCTACTGCCGCTGGAGCTGACTATGTTGGATTGGATGAGTATATTAATAAGATTAAAGGCGGTTGGACTGACATTGATGTTATCATCACTATGCCTTCTATCATGGGTAAGATCGGTGCTCTTGGTCGCGTATTAGGCCCTCGTGGTTTGATGCCTAACCCAAAGAGTGGTACGGTTACCAATGAGATCGGAAATGCGGTGAAGGAGGTTAAGCAAGGTAAGATCGACTTTAAGGTAGATAAGAGCGGTATCGTTCACACATCTGTTGGTAAGGTGTCTTTCACTCCGGAACAGATTCGTGACAATGCTAAGGAGTTTATTTCAACTTTGATCAAGTTGAAACCTACTGCGGCTAAAGGTGCGTATATAAAGAGTATTTATCTTTCTAGTACTATGAGTGCGGGTATTAAAATTGACCCCAAATCAGTTGAAGAAAACTAAAAAACAATTGAACAATGAGAAAGGAAGATAAAGGAACTGTTATAGGTCAATTAACTGAAACATTAAAGGAATATCCTAATTTCTATTTGACGGATATCGAGGCGTTGGACGCTGAGAAAACCAGCAAATTGAGAAGAGAGTGTTTCAAGCGTGAGGTTAAGTTAGTCGTTGTAAAGAATAACTTGCTTAAGAAAGCGTTGGAGAACATTGAAGGTGACTTCTCTGATCTTAACGTGGCTTTGAAAGGCAATACGGCTGTGATGTTCTCACAAGTCGCTAATGCTCCCGCTCGCCTGATTAAGGATTTTACTAAGGACGCTAAAAAAGGTGTAGTCGTTAAACCGGCTTTGAAGGCTGCTTACGTACAAGAAAGCTTCTATGTAGGTGCTGAGAATCTTGAGGCATTAGTAAATATCAAGAGCAAAAACGAACTTATTGCCGATGTTATCGCATTGTTGGAATCTCCGGCGAAGAACGTTATCTCTGCTCTTCAGTCATCAGGACAAACTATCCATGGTCTGTTGAAGACTTTGGAAGAAAGATAATTTTTCATTAAAACATTACACAGATAAATAATCATTTAAATCATACAAAAATGGCAGATTTGAAAGCTTTTGCAGAACAATTAGTAAACTTGACCGTTAAAGAAGTTAGCGAATTAGCTACTATCCTTAAAGAAGAGTACGGTATCGAACCTGCTGCTGCAGCTGTTGCTGTTGCTGGTCCTGCTGCTGGTGGTGCTGCTGCCGCTGCAGAAGAGAAGACTTCTTTCGATGTTGTATTGAAAGCAGCTGGTGCTAATAAATTAGCTATCGTTAAGTTAGTTAAAGAATTAACAGGTCTTGGCTTGAAAGAGGCTAAGGATATGGTAGATAGCGCTCCTAGTGCAATCAAGGAAGGTATCGCTAAAGCTGATGCTGAGGCATTGAAGAAACAGTTGGAAGAGGCTGGAGCTGAAGTTGAGCTTAAATAGTATTTATAACCTGGTTTCCAGGTGATTTGGTTAAGAGTCTCCGACTACGAAGACTCTTAACCTTTTTGTGTCTATAATTTCAATAAGTTCAATAAATTCCTTACTAGATGTCTTCAACAGCTGAAAACCAAAGAGTTAATTTTGCTTCGATAAAGAATCAGTTCCCGTATCCGGACTTTCTCGAAGTTCAATTGAAGTCGTTCCAAGACTTTCTTCAACTTGACACTCCTCCTGAAAAGAGAAAGAAGGAGGGATTGTATAAGGTATTTGCCGAGAATTTCCCGATTGCGGATACCCGTAACAATTTTGTGTTGGAGTTCTTAGATTACTATATAGATCCGCCTCGTTACTGTATCGATGAGTGTATCGCTCGCGGGTTAACCTATAGCGTGCCTTTAAAAGCGAAGTTAAAACTGTACTGTACGGACCCGGATCATGAGGACTTCGATACGGTGATCCAAGATGTATACTTGGGTCCGATCCCGTATATGACGGACAGAGGTACTTTCGTGATCAACGGTGCCGAGCGTGTTGTCGTGTCTCAGCTGCACCGTTCTCCGGGCGTATTCTTCGGACAAAGCACGCACGCAAACGGAACGAAGTTGTACTCCGCACGTATTATCCCGTTCAAGGGGTCATGGATCGAGTTCGCTACGGACATCAACAATGTGATGTACGCTTACATCGACCGTAAAAAGAAATTGCCTGTAACTACTCTTTTGAGAGCTATTGGTTTTGAAAGCGATAGAGATATTCTTGAAATCTTCAACCTTGCGGAAGAGGTGAAGGTAACGAAAGCAAACCTGAAGAAGTTTATCGGACGTAAGCTGGCCGCTCGTGTTTTGAAGACTTGGGTGGAGGATTTCGTAGATGAGGATACCGGTGAGGTGGTTTCTATTGAACGTAACGATGTAATCATCGACCGTGAGTCTGTATTGGATAGTGACAATATCGAGGCTATCTTGGATTCAGGCACGCAAAATATTTTGTTGCATCGTGAGGACCAGAATCTGTCCGACTATGCTATCATATATAATACGCTCCAGAAAGACCCGAGTAACTCCGAGAAGGAAGCTGTGTTGTATATCTACAGACAGTTGAGAAATGCGGAACCGGCTGATGAGGCTAGCGCACGCGAGGTTATCACGAACCTGTTCTTCTCAGAGAAACGTTATGATCTGGGTGAGGTGGGACGTTACAGGATCAACAAGAAGTTAGGCCTTACTACAAGCGCTGATGTTAAGGTTTTGACTAAAGAAGATATTATCGAGATCATCAAGTACCTGATCGAGTTGATCAACTCGAAGGCTATCGTGGATGATATCGACCACTTAAGCAACCGTCGTGTACGTACGGTTGGCGAGCAATTGTATAACCAGTTCGGTATTGGTTTGGCTCGTATGTCACGTACAGTTCGTGAACGTATGAACGTTCGCGATAATGAGGTGTTTACTCCGATTGATTTGATCAACGCGAAGACGATTTCTTCCGTGGTTAACTCTTTCTTCGGAACGAATGCCTTGTCTCAGTTCATGGACCAGACGAACCCGTTGGCGGAGATCACGCACAAGCGTCGTTTATCAGCCCTAGGTCCGGGAGGTTTGTCTAGAGAGCGTGCCGGATTCGAGGTTCGTGACGTTCACTATACGCACTATGGTCGTCTTTGTCCGATTGAGACCCCGGAAGGTCCGAACATTGGTTTGATCTCTTCTTTATGTGTATACGCTAAGATCAACGATCTAGGTTTCATCTCGACTCCGTACCGTAAGGTGGCAGATGGAAAGGTCGACTTCTCTGAGGAAGGCTTGCAATACTACACGGCGGAGGAAGAGGAAGAGTTGACAATCGCTCAAGGTAACGCTCCATTGGATGATAACGGTAAGTTTATCCGCGATAAGGTGAAGGCTCGTTTCGAGGCTGACTTCCCTGTTGTCCCTCCTTCTGAGATTGACTTGATGGACGTGGCTCCGCAGCAGATAGCTTCTATCGCGGCTTCACTGATCCCGTTCTTGGAACATGATGACGCTAACCGTGCGTTGATGGGATCTAACATGATGCGTCAGGCGGTTCCTTTGTTGCGTACGGACGCTCCGATCGTTGGTACCGGTATCGAGGCGCAGGTTGCTCGTGACTCTCGTACTCAGATTATGGCTGAGCGTGAGGGCGAGGTTGTGTTCGTTGATGCTACTTGTATCAAGATTAAATATGACCGCACGGAGGACGAGGAATTCGTTAGCTTCGAGGATGCGGTTAAGACATATAATATCCCGAAATGGCGTAAGACCAACCAAAGTACGACAGTCGATTTGAAACCGACCTGTCATCGCGGACAACGTGTGAAAGCCGGCGATATCCTTACCGAGGGTTACTCAACCCAGAAAGGCGAGCTTGCTTTGGGACGTAACGTGAAGGTGGCTTACATGCCTTGGAAGGGTTATAACTATGAGGATGCTATCGTGTTGAACGAGCGTATGGTTCGTGAGGACTTCTTTACGTCTGTCCACGTTGACGAATACATCCTTGAGGTACGTGAGACGAAGCGTGGTATGGAGGAATTGACTTCCGATATCCCTAACGTCAGCGAAGAGGCTACCAAGGATTTGGATGAGAGAGGTATCGTTCGTGTAGGTGCTCGCATCGAGCCGGGTGATATCTTGATCGGTAAGATCACTCCGAAAGGTGAGTCTGATCCATCTCCGGAGGAAAAGTTGTTGCGTGCTATCTTCGGTGATAAGGCGGGTGATGTGAAGGATGCTTCCTTGAAGGCTACTCCGTCTTTGCGCGGTGTGGTTATCGAGACCGCTTTGTTCTCGAAGGCTGTCAAGAAACGTAAATCCAGATTGACTGATAAGGCGATCTTGCCGAAGTTGGACGAGGAATACGAAGAAAAGATGGCTAGCTTGAAGACTTTGTTAGTTGATAAGTTGTTAGTGCTTACAAACGGCAAGGTTTCTCAAGGTGTTAAAGACTATATGAATACGGAGATTATCGCTAAGGGTGCTAAGTTTACCCGCAAATCTCTGGAAGAATTGGATTATAACTCCATCCAAGTAAGCAAGTGGACGGCAGACGCTCAGAAGAATGAGTTGATCAAACAGGTTATCTTGAATTATTTGAAGAAGTACAAGGAGCTTGACGCTGAGTTGAGACGTAAGAAGTTCGACTTGACGATCGGTGATGAGCTGCCGACAGGTATCGTACAGATGGCTAAGGTTTATATCGCCAAGAAACGTAAGATTCAGGTAGGTGATAAGATGGCCGGTCGCCACGGAAACAAGGGTATCGTATCAAAGATCGTTCGTCAGGAGGATATGCCGTTCTTGGAAGACGGTACTCCGGTGGATATCTGCTTGAACCCGCTGGGTGTGCCTTCTCGTATGAACTTGGGACAGATTTTCGAGGCCGTGTTGGGTTGGGCCGGACGTGAGTTGGACGTTAAGTTCGCTACTCCGATCTTCGATGGCGCGACTTTGGATGATTTGAATGAATGGACAGACAAGGCTGGTATTCCTCGCTACGGTAAGTCTTACTTGTATGATGGTGGTACTGGTGAGCGTTTCGACCAACCTGCTACGGTGGGTGTGACTTACTTCTTGAAGTTGGGCCACATGGTTGACGATAAGATGCATGCCCGTTCAATCGGTCCGTACTCTTTGATTACGCAACAGCCGTTAGGTGGTAAGGCACAGTTCGGTGGTCAGCGTTTCGGAGAGATGGAGGTTTGGGCACTGGAAGCCTTCGGTGCCGCTCATGTTCTTCAGGAAATTCTTACGATTAAGTCTGATGACGTTGTAGGACGTTCGAAGGCTTATGAGGCGATCGTGAAGGGTGATCCGATGCCACAGCCGGGTATCCCTGAATCTCTGAATGTATTATTGCACGAGTTGAGAGGACTTGGTTTGAGTTTCACTCTGGATTAATTCAATAACAATAAAGAAGTAGGTGGGCTACGGCCCGTCCTACTTTATCTATTGATAACTCTTTATAAATAAATAATATGGCCTTTAGAAAAGAAAACAAGATAAAGAGTAACTTTTCAAAAATAACCATCGGTCTGGCATCCCCTGAGGAGATCCTAGAGAACTCCAGCGGTGAGGTTTTGAAACCGGAAACAATTAACTATCGTACGTATAAGCCTGAGCGTGACGGTTTGTTCTGTGAGCGTATCTTTGGTCCGATCAAGGACTATGAGTGCCATTGCGGTAAGTACAAGCGTATCCGTTACAAAGGTATTGTCTGCGATCGTTGTGGAGTGGAAGTTACGGAAAAGAAAGTTCGTCGTGAACGTATGGGACACATTCATTTGGTGGTTCCTGTTGCCCATATTTGGTATTTCCGTTCTTTGCCTAATAAAATCGGTTACTTGCTAGGTCTTCCTACCAAGAAACTGGATTCCATCATCTATTACGAACGCTACGTCGTGATCCAGCCGGGTTGCGTAGACACGGTCGGTGAGTTAGACCTATTATCTGAGGAGGAATATCTGGATATTTTGGATAGCCTTCCAAGAGAAAATCAATTGCTAGAGGATACGGATCCGAATAAGTTCATCGCTAAGATCGGCGCTGAGGCTGTTTATGATCTGTTGGCTCGCTTGGACTTGGATTCTCTTTCTTATGAGTTGCGTCACCGTGCGAACACGGACACATCTCAACAGAGAAAGAACGAGGCCTTGAAACGCCTTCAGGTGGTTGAGTCTTTTCGTGCGTCCAGAGGTCGTAACAAACCGGAATGGATGATCATGAAGGTGATCCCGGTGATCCCTCCTGAACTGCGTCCGTTGGTTCCGTTGGACGGTGGCCGTTTCGCTACTTCTGACTTGAATGATTTATATCGTCGTGTTATTATCCGTAATAACCGTTTGAAACGATTGATCGATATTAAGGCTCCGGAAGTGATCTTACGTAATGAGAAACGTATGCTTCAGGAGGCCGTGGACTCTTTGTTTGACAACTCTCGTAAATCGAGCGCTGTTAAGACAGACGCCAATCGTCCGTTGAAGTCCTTGTCCGACAGTTTGAAAGGTAAACAAGGTCGTTTCCGTCAGAACTTGTTGGGTAAGCGTGTTGACTACTCCGCTCGTTCGGTTATTGTCGTAGGTCCGGAATTAAAGATGCACGAGTGCGGTTTGCCGAAGAATATGGCTGCCGAGCTTTATAAGCCTTTCGTTATCCGTAAATTGATCGAACGCGGTATCGTGAAGACGGTGAAATCTGCCAAGAAGATCGTTGACCGTAAGGAACCGGTTGTTTGGGATATTTTGGAGTACGTAATGAAAGGTCACCCGGTATTATTGAACCGTGCCCCGACATTGCACCGTTTGGGTATCCAAGCGTTCCAGCCGAAATTGATCGAGGGTAAGGCTATCCAGTTGCACCCGTTGGCATGTACGGCATTCAACGCCGACTTCGACGGTGACCAGATGGCTGTTCACTTGCCGTTAGGTAATGAGGCTGTTTTGGAAGCTCAAATGTTGATGTTGGCTTCACACAATATCTTGAACCCTGCGAATGGTGCTCCTATTACCGTACCTTCTCAGGATATGGTGCTTGGTTTGTATTATATTACCAAGTTGCGCAAGGGTACACAAGGCGAAGGTTTGACTTTCTATGGTCCGGAAGAGGCTACGATCGCTTACAATGAGAAGAAGTTGGATATCCATGCTCCGATCCATGTTTACGTGGAGGATTTGGATGCGAACGGTAACTTGGTGAAGACGATGGTAGAGACTTCTGTAGGTCGTTTGATGGTAAATGAGTTTGTTCCGAAAGAGATTGGTTATGTAAACGAGGTGTTGGGTAAGAAGTCTCTTCGCGACATCATCGGTCGGGTAATCAAGGCTTGTGGCGTAGCTCGTACCGCTCAGTTCTTGGATGATATCAAGAACTTGGGTTACTATATGGCATTTAAGGGTGGTCTGTCTTTCAACTTGGCCGATGTGCTTATTCCTGCTGAAAAAGATGCGTTGGTTCAGAAGGGATATGAGGAGGTTGAGCAGATCATGGCTAACTATAATATGGGTTTCATTACCAACAACGAGCGTTATAACCAGATCATTGATACTTGGACACACGTTAATAGTAACTTGTCTAATATCTTGATTAAGCAATTAACGGCGGATAACGATGGATTCAACTCAATCTACATGATGATGGATTCCGGTGCCCGTGGTTCTAAGGAGCAGATTCGTCAGTTGTCCGGTATGCGTGGTTTGATGGCGAAACCGCAGAAGAGTGGTGCAGAAGGTGGTCAGATTATCGAGAACCCGATCCTTTCTAACTTTAAGGAAGGTTTGTCCGTGTTGGAGTACTTTATCTCTACTCACGGTGCTCGTAAAGGTTTGGCTGATACCGCTTTGAAGACTGCCGACGCCGGTTACTTGACTCGTCGTTTGGTTGACGTCTCTCACGACGTGATCGTAAACGAGGAAGACTGTGGTACATTGCGTGGCTTGGTTTGTACGGAATTGAAGAATAACGAGGAGGTGATCGCTTCCTTGTATGAGAGAATCTTAGGTCGTGTATCTGTTCACGATGTGATCCATCCGATTACGGGCGAGGTTATCGTTCGTTCCGGTGAGGAAATCCGTGAGGATGCCGCTAAGGCAATCCAAGACTCTCCGATCGAGAGCGTCGAGATTCGTTCCGTATTGACTTGTGAGTCTAAGAAGGGTGTCTGCGCTAAGTGCTATGGACGTAACTTGGCTACGAACCGCATGGTTCAGAAGGGTGAGGTTGTCGGTGTAATCGCCGCGCAGTCTATCGGTGAGCCGGGTACACAGTTGACGTTGCGTACATTCCACGTCGGTGGTATCGCATCCAACATCGCAACAGAGAATAGTATTACATCTAAATATGATGGTATTTTAGAGATCGACGAGCTTCGTGCTGTTGAGGCGGTAGACGAGGTGAGCGGAAAGAAACATTTGGTAGTAGTAAGCCGTTTGGCTGAAATGCGCATTGTTGATCCGAACACGAAGATCGTGTTGTTGACTCATAATATACCTTATGGTTCTAAGTTGTTCTTCAACAACGGTGACTCAATTAAGAAGGGTGACGTGATCATCGAGTGGGACCCGTTCAATGCCGTAATCGTATCAGAGGTTTCCGGTAAGATCGAGTTCGAGAGTTTGGTAGAGAACGTAACTTACAAGGTTGAGAGTGATGAGACTACCGGTTTGAAGGAGAAGATCATCATCGAGTCTAAGGATAAGACGAAGGCTCCGGCCGCTCATATCGTGGATGAGAATGGTAATTACTTGAAGAACTACTCTTTGCCGTTGGGCGCTCACGTCGTGAAAGACAATGGTGATGTAGTGAAAGCTGGTGAGGTTTTGGTTAAGATCCCTCGTGCCGTAGGTAAGGCCGGTGATATCACCGGTGGTCTTCCTCGTGTAACCGAGTTGTTCGAGGCTCGTAACCCGTCTAACCCTGCTGTCGTATCTGAGATCGACGGAGAGGTAGGATTCGGTAAGATCAAACGTGGTAACCGTGAGATCACTGTAACGTCTAAGTTGGGTGAGGTTAAGAAATATATGGTTCCTCTGTCTAAACAATTATTGGTTCAGGAGAACGACTATATCCGTGCGGGTATGCCGCTATCAGACGGTGCTACCACTCCTTCGGATATCTTGGCGATCAAAGGTCCGACGGCTGTACAGGAATATATCGTGAATGAGGTTCAGGATGTATACCGTCTACAGGGTGTGAAGATCAACGATAAGCACTTCGAGGTTATCGTTCGTCAGATGATGCGTAAGGTAGAGGTGGTTGATCCGGGAGATACTCGCTTCTTGGAGCAGCAGATTGTTGATAAGTTGGAGGTAATGGACGAGAACGATCGTATCTGGGGCAAGAAAGTTGTTACCGATCCGGGAGATTCTCAGACATTGCAGGCCGGACAGATCGTGACTGCGCGTAAGTTGAGAGATGAGAATAGTATGTTGAAACGCCGTGACCTTAAGTTGGTCGAGGTACGTGACGCTATTCCGGCTACAGCCAACCAGATTCTTCAAGGTATCACACGTGCCGCTTTGCAGACGAACAGCTTTATGTCCGCCGCATCTTTCCAAGAGACGACGAAAGTATTGAACGAGGCTGCTATCAACGGAAAGGTAGACCGTTTGGAAGGTTTGAAAGAGAACGTTATCTGTGGTCACTTGATTCCTGCCGGTACCGGTCAGCGTGAGTTTGATAAGCTGATCGTAGGCGCAAAGGATGAGTTCGATCGTATCTTCGCTAATCGCAAGAACGTGGTTGATTTCAATGCCATGGACAAAGATGATGAAGAATAGGAACGTTTAATAAACTATAAAGAAAGGCCGGCAGAGCAATCTGTCGGCCTTTTTTGTTCTTCCTTATTTGCTTAATAAATGGATAAACTTTATTTTTGCGAGGTAACAAAGACCATAGATAAATACTGAGACATATAAGAAACATATAATAATCAATATCATGAAGAGAATTTTACTTTGTTTAATGGTGGCTTTATTTGCCACTGGCTGCTTATTCGCTAAAAACAACGATGAGAAAATGAATGTAATGTCTTATAACATCCGTTACGATAATTCGGGTGATAAGGATAATCAATGGAAATTCAGAAGAGATTTCGCTGCTGATTTAGTGAAATTCCATGAGGCGGATGTGTTCGGTGCGCAAGAGGTCTTGAATAATCAGCTGAATGATTTGCTTGATCGTTTACCGGAATACGCTTATGTGGGTGTTGGTCGTGAGGATGGCAAGACGAAAGGGGAGTACGCTCCGATTTTCTATCGTAAGGATCGTTTCTCCGTTGAGAAAAGCGGTAATTTCTGGTTAGCCGAAGATATAAATGCCGTTGGTAAGAAAGGTTGGGACGCCGCATGCGAGCGTGTAGCTACTTGGGCGATCTTGAAAGATAAGAATACGGGAAAGAAATTCTTCTTCTTGAATACGCACTTGGATCATATGGGGAAAGTGGCTCGTCATGAAGGAGCTTCTTTGGTGCTGGAGCAAGCGAAGAAATTATCCGAGAATTTGCCTATAATCGTGACTGGCGATTTCAATGCCGTGCCTTCTGATGAGCCGATACAAGTATTGACTAATCCGAGTGATCCTCGTCATTTGACTCATTCCCGCACGATCGCAGGGTTTACTTACGGCCCGGAATGGACATTCCATGATTTTGGAAAGATCCCTTACGACAAGCGTGAATGGATCGATTATATCTTCGTGAAAGGGAATATCAAGGTATTGCGTCATGGTGTATTGACTGAAACGTTGAATAATCTGTTCCCATCCGACCATTGCCCGGTAATCAGTACGTTGATACTCGAATAAAAAAGCTTTGTGTGTATGGGGAAAGTAGACGTATTGAAGGAAACTACCCCGCTTTCATCAGAAGATTGCTTCTTGGTCATGCAACGCCCGAAATCGGGGTTTAATTTTCCGTTACATGTACACATGGAGTTTGAGTTGAACTATCTGGAGAATGCCGCTGGTGCTATCCGGATAGTTGGCGATTCGGTCGAGGAAATCGATGATCTGGATTTGGTGTTGATCGCGGGAGGAACGAAGCATGCTTACTCGAACCATAAGTGTCCGTGTAATGGGATCTTTGAGATAACGATACAATTTCATAAATCGTTATTTGATAGCTTGATCAATAGACGGCATTTCAAGACCATGAAGGATATGTTTGATAACGCTTCCAGTGGTCTTGTTTTCAGCCGGGAAATGATACTTGGCATTCAAGATAAATTAAGAATGTTGTCGAACGATAACAAGCCGGATTCTTTCAAGAACCTGTTGCGTTTGGTCGAGATTCTTAAGATTCTATCTTTGGATAAAGCAGCCCGTCGGTTGAATGCCGTGAACACGGTAAAGAACTATAATAATAACGATACCGATCGTTTAGATAGTATCATGTTATATTTACACGAAAATTATCAAAAACGTATCACCTTGTCGGAAGTGGCTAAGTTAACAAATATGAGCGATGCCTCATTGATGCGTTTCTTGAAGAAGTGGACGGGAAAGACATTTATCGATAACTTGAACGAGATCCGGGTAGCCGAGGCGGTATGCCGTTTGACCGATACAAGTGACAGTATTTCTGAAATATGTTACAGGTGCGGTTTTAATAATCTATCGAATTTCAACCGGGTATTCAAACGGCGTAGGGGGAGTACCCCTACAGAGTACAGGGAGAAATATTCCCGTTCGAGGTTTATAATTTAAAACATGATTTAAAGCATGTTTACATTGATTTGTGTCAAGTGTTGATGATATAGTATTATTTATTGCACATATAGTATTTGGTGGTCTTTGCTAAAGCCCTTACTTTTGTAAAGTTCAAGTGAAAGAGATTAGCACTTAGACAAAACAAACCTTAACTAAAACGCCAAAACCAATTATATCAAACACAAAAGGTATTTTTACATTGGTCTAAAGAATTGAGAATTAAAAACACAACTAGAAAACGACTGCCTGAGAAGGTAGTCGTTTTTGCATTTATAGTCTTCAACCCCTTTGTAACCCGGAATAAATATGTATATTTGTCTTCGCAATTTTTAATCACCATAAATTTAAAAGAAGAAAGTATGGAAAACAACAAACCTGCCAATAACGAGATTCAGATCGAGTTATCTGAAGAGATGGCACAAGGAACTTACGCCAATTTGGCTATTATATCTCATTCAAGCTCTGAATTTATCCTAGATTTCATCCGGGTGGTTCCGGGAGCTCCTAAGGCACAAGTAAAAAGCCGCGTAATCTTAACTCCGGATAACGCTCAACGTTTGTTATTCGCTTTGCAAGACAATATCAAGAAATTTGGGGAGCAACTTCAAGCAGGAAATAATAATAACAAAACAGCTAATTTTGAGGACTTCGCAGGTCCGACAGGAGAGGCTTAATAGATTTGTTTTCAGCCATAGAAAGAGTACTTTTCTACAAGAGTAGGGGAGTACTCTTTTATTGTTGGGATGGCTCGTTTACATTGAAAAACCTTGATGCCTATTCTTAGATGCTTACAATGGGCATTCTAAGGTGTTAAGAATGCCTGTTATAAACACCTAAGAATGCCCATCGTAAAGAATACCCTATCTCTCTATCCTAAAGATTAGATAATCCCATCAATATTTTTTTCAATACGGTTTGTGCGGAGATCTCACGGTTTGCCGCCTCGGGGATTACGATACTTTGCGGGCTCTCTATCACATCATCGGAAACGATCATATTGCGGCGAACCGGCAAGCAATGCATGAAATAAGCGTTATTCGTAAGCGCCATTTTCTCTGCGTCTACGGTCCAGCTACGATCAGTGCTGATTACTTGTCCGTAATTCGGATCTTTATAAGCGGACCAGTTCTTTGCGTAAATGAAATCCGCTCCTTCAAAAGCCTTCTTCTGATCGTATTCCACTTTAGCGTTGCCTACGAATCTAGGATCAAGCTCATAACCTTCCGGATGAGTGATAACAAACTCATAATCTGTAGCGTTCATCCATTCGGCAAAGCTGTTTGGAACGGCTTGCGGCAATGATTTCGGATGAGGAGCCCAAGTCATGACTACCTTCGGACGAGCTGTTTTCTTATATTCCTCTATCGTGATCAAGTCGGCGAAACTTTGCAACGGATGGCGTGTCGCCGCTTCCATGCTAAATACCGGCCGGCCGGAATGCTCGATGAACTGACTCAATATCTTTTCGTTATAATCATCTTCTTTATTCTCAAAGCGTGCGAAAGAACGGACCCCGATCACATCGCAGTAACAGCCCATTACAGGAACAGCTTCCAGCAAATGCTCCGGTTTATCACCATCCATGATAACACCTCGCTCTGTTTCCAGCTTCCATGCACCTTGGTTAACGTCCAAAACGATCGTGTTCATACCCAAGTTCATGGCGGCCTTTTGGGTGCTTAAGCGGGTACGTAGGCTTGAGTTGAAAAATATCATCAACAACGTCTTGTTTTTTCCCAGTTCACTAAACTGGAAACGATCTTTCTTGATCTCGAAAGCTTCATTAAGCGCTTGTTTCAAGTCACCTAAATCCTGTACGCAAGTGAAATGTCTCATATCTGTTACAATAATATTTTGTTAAAGGCAAAGATAATGACTACTTGTCAATTATCCTTTAGAAAGACCAAGGAATTGTTTAAGAGATCGTATCCGGAGGTGTTATGGGTAGTTTGAAACTGAAGGTAGAACCTTTCCCTTCCTCCGAGTTCACCCAAATGGCACCTCCCATGGCGGTGACCAGACCTTTACAGATTGAAAGTCCCAATCCGGTACCCGGTTCAAATTCGTTCAATTGTAAGAATCGCTCGAAGATGTGCCCTAGTTTGTCCTTCGGGATGCCGTTGCCTGTATCGGACACGTAAAATTGCACGCTGACCGGATACAACGATTGGTATCCGAAATGAATTTCTCCTTTCTCCGTATATCGGAGGGCGTTAGAAAGTAGTTTTTTCAAGATAAGCATAAGCTTATGTTTATCCGTGTGAAGAGATACGTTTGGAGAATCATCCAAGATTAACCGTACGTTTTCGGATATGCGGGGAGAGGCGTATTCGTATACATCGTGCATGATAGCGAGCGGATTTACATCCTCATATGACCAATTGATCGTATTGGACTCGATTCTGGACATCTCGAGTGTGTCATTGATTAATTCGAGCAAAGCCGTGTTATTTTCTTTAATCATGGAAATATACTGTTCACGCATTTCCGGATCATCTTCCAGTCCTAACATATCGGAGAAGCCGACGATGGCATTTAGCGGAGTCCGGATCTCGTGCGTCATATTTGCCAGAAACGTAGATTTCAATAGGGAAAGATCCTTGGATTTCTGATGATCCGCGATAGCTAGCTCGTCGTTTTCCTTTTCGATAATGCTACCTATAATGACATGTGGGGTGCCGCTTTCATCAATATCCATGCTTTTACCCGATATTTCATACATCTTATAAGTCCCGTCTTGATTCCTCAGGTGGAAGGTGACGTTGTGAGACGATAATTTCTCGTCCCGGATTTTATTGAACAGATAGAAGAAATCCAAACTATCCTCGGGCTTACGTACGGATGATAAAGCCCTGCATATAAACCTGTTTTTATCTAATAGAGTATTGGTCGTGCCGTAGAATTGAAAACAGCGGTTACAATGCTTTTTGTCGCAAGTGGAGAAACGGTCGAAGCTGAATGAGTAAGCGGCTAATTTACCGTCTTCCAACGCTTGCCGCATCAATATCCGGCTCTCGTTCAATTGTCCCATCAATAGTTTATTTTCCCTGTCAGTTTCTTTTTCTCCCTGCTGCGTAAGCCAAAGCGTATACCCGCTAAGCCCCTGTTCATCGGTATAGATGGGTTCTACTTTAAACGTGACGGGCTCTTCGCATATAATTGCGTCACCTTTTCTTAAAGATGACTTCAAGGAATCGGTTAGTACGATGTTATTAAATAGATGTTCTATAATAAAGTCATGCTTATCTGCCAAGGAAAAATGAGCGAACATCGCCTTATTCAAGTCTATCAGATTTCCTTCCGTATCATAGATAGCCCCTCCTAAAGGACAGGAATAGAATGTATTTGAAACTAAAGTATTGAAAATATTTGAATCTATTACTGTTGACATTATTCGTTTAGATTTAAGTGTTGTTCTAGAAGAAAGAGACAGGCGAGTTCCTATATTCTCGTCTGCCCGTCTCCTTCTATGATGTATTTATAAGTCGTTAATTCAGGAAGCGCCATCGGTCCCCGGGCATGTAGCTTTTGGGTACTGATTCCGATCTCCGCCCCGAATCCGAATTGGGCCCCATCAGTAAAGGCGGTAGATACATTTGCGTATACGCAAGCGGCATCTACCAATTGCTGGAAGCGCCGGATAGTTTCCGGATCTTCGCTGATTATGCTTTCGCTATGTTTTGAACTGTACCGGGCGATATGTGATAGAGCCTCGTCTAAAGAGGATACGGTACGGATACTCATTTTGTAATCGAGGAACTCGGTACCGAAACTGTTTTCGTTAGCCTGTTGTAAAAGCGTCTCCGGATAATGTTCGGATAGAGCGGCATAAGCCGGTTCGTCCGCATAAATGATTACGTTGCTGTCCGGAAGCTTTCCACAGATATACGGAAGATCAGATAGACGTTCTCGGTGGATGATTAAGCAATCCAAGGCATTACATACGCTGACCCTCCGTGTCTTTGCGTTATTTACGATCTCACGTCCCTTGCCTTTATCTCCGGAGCGATCAAAATAGGTATGACAGATACCAGCGCCAGTCTCGATCACCGGAACTTTTGCGTGTTCCCGGACGAAGTGAATCAAGGAACTGCTTCCACGAGGAATGATTAAGTCAACCAAGCCGACCGCTCCCAGTAATTCCGCCGTAGCCTCTCGATCCGGAGGTAGTAAAGTGCATACCGCCGGATTTATACCCTGACGCTCTAATACAGAATGGATGATGCGTACCAAGGCTCGGTTAGAGAAGTCCGCATCCGATCCACCCTTTAGCACGCAAACATTACCGCTTCGGAAACATAAGGAAAAAACATCGAAGGTAACATTCGGACGAGCCTCATAGATCACACCGATCACCCCGAAAGGCACGGTTACTTTTCGGATAACCATTCCGTTCGGGCGGGTAGTCTCGCTCAAGACCTTATTTAATGGAGAAGGTAATGTCGATACATTCTCCATATCGGCGGCGATACCTTGTAGCCTTTCCTCTGTCAATTTCAGCCGGTCGTATTTCGGGTTCGCTGGGTCCATACGTTCCAGATCTTGGCGATTCGCGGCGAGTACCTCCTCCGTATGAGTCCGTAGAACCTGCGCTGTCTCCTTTAAGATCCCGATAATCGTTTGATCCGATAGCGTTATCAATTGTTTAGCCGCATCCGATGCCTGTCGCAGCATATCTTTTACATTCATACTTTTTAATCCAAATATAGATAATCATAATGTATAAGCGGTTTTAAATCCCGTTGCCCTATTTGCTTACGTGCTTCCTCGCTGTCATAGGCGGTACAGCCTACGCCGATTTGCACGCCTTCCTCATTCATTATCTTTACGATATCATCTTTTTCGAAATCACCCTCGATGCGGGTTACTCCAACCAATAATACGCTAGTCGCTTTCGGGGCGGTCAATGCCTCCTCGGCTCCTTTATTGATATGTATTTCCCCTTTGGCGAAACCCTCGGAGTGGGCGATCCATTTCTTTACGCTGCTGACGGGTTTCGAGGCCGGAATGAAACGGGTGCAGACCGTGTCGCTATCCACCGCCAATAACATCGGAAGGATATTATCCTTTTTGCCGTTGGCGATGATAACCGCAATACCTTCGTCTGCCACTTTTTGGGCGATATGACATTTCGTCAACATACCTCCCCGTCCAAAGGATGATTTGCTAGTCTGTACATATTCCGACAAATCTGTTTTCCCACATTCGATTTCCCGGATCACGGAACTATCCGGGTCCGACGGATTTCCATTGTAAATCCCGTCTATATTACTAAGAATCACCAAGGCATCCATTCCCATCATCGTAGCGATCAAGCCGGATAACTCATCATTATCCGTGAACATCAGCTCGGTTACGGATATCGTATCATTCTCATTCACGATGGGGATCACCTTGTTTTCAAGCATTACCTCCATGCAATGCTTCTGGTTTAGGTAATGCGTACGACTCCCGAAATTCTCTTTTGTAGTAAGCACTTGCCCGCAAGTCATGCCATGCTCCCGGAATAACTCGTAATACCGGTTGATCAACTTGGCCTGTCCTACCGCCGAATACAGTTGCCGGGCTGATACGGGATCCAGCTTTTTGCCGGCCTTTATCTCGCTTCGTCCGGAAGCCACGGCACCGGAGGAGATCAAGACGATCTCCATACCTTGCCGATGCAAGTCCGCTACTTGGTCAACCAACGCGGACATGCGGGTGATATCTAGCGTCCCATCCTTGCGGGTCAGGACATTACTTCCTATTTTTACAGCGATCCTTTTCAAGAAAGTTATGATTTATTATTTATTATCTTTATCCCGGATCTCTACCCGTCGGATCTTTCCGCTGATTGTTTTCGGCAGTTCGTCCACGAATTCGACAACACGGGGATATTTGTAAGGAGCGGTGACACGTTTCACGTGATTTTGCAATTCTTTGATCAAGGCATCACCCGCTTTATCCTTATAATCCTTCGCCAATACGATCGTGGCCTTTACTACCTGTCCGCGGATCTCGTCGGGGACACCGGTGATAGCACATTCCACTACCGCCGGGTGGGTCATCAAGGCACTTTCCACCTCGAACGGCCCGATACGATAGCCGGAACTCTTGATCACGTCGTCCGCGCGGCCAACGAACCATAAGTAACCATCCTCGTCACGCCAAGCCACGTCTCCCGTGTAATACAGGCCATCGTGCCAAGCTTCCCGGGTACGTTCTGCGTCCCGGTAATATTCCTTGAATAACCCGATAGGCTTGCCATTTGTTGTGTGGATCACGATCTGTCCTTGCTCGCCATCCTCCGCACGGCTTCCGTCCGGACGCAATAAATCGACATCGTACTGCGGGTTGGGAACACCCATAGAGCCCGGTTTCGGCTCCATCCACGGGAAAGTGGCGACTGTCAGAGTAGTCTCTGTCTGGCCGAAGCCTTCCATCAATTTAATGCCGGTCAGTTTATAGAACATATCGAATACGGCAGGATTCAAAGCCTCGCCGGCGATCGTACAATATTGTAAGGATGATAAATCGTATTTAGTCATATCCTCACGAATTAAGAAACGGAAGATCGTAGGAGGAGCGCAAAGCGAGGTGATCCGGTAATCCTGTATCATCTGCAACATATCAGCAGGCGTGAATTTCTCGTGGTCGTAAACAAATACGGTCGCTCCGGCGATCCATTGCCCATATAGCTTACCCCAAACCGCCTTGCCCCAGCCCGTATCCGCTATCGTCAGATGAAGGCTGTCTTTATGCAAGTTGTGCCAGAAACTACCGGTCACGATATGCCCCAGCGGATACGTAAAGTCGTGGGCAACCATTTTCGGGTTTCCAGTCGTACCGGAGGTGAAATACATCAAAGAGATATCGTCATTGCTATTTGGGTGAGAGGGGCGGACGAAAGGAGCGGCGTTTTGGATACCCTGTTGGAAATCCTCGAAACCTTCCGGTATTTCCGGCCCTACGGATACGACTCTTTTTACGGTCGGTGAGTCCGGCAAAGCCTCTATGATATGTTTCGTTATCACTTCCTCTCCGGCGCAAACGATCATCTTGATATCGGCGGCATTCGCACGATAAACGATATCTTTCTTGGTCAGTAAGTGTGTAGCCGGTATCACGACAGCCCCTAATTTATGCAATGCGATGATAGAAAACCAGAACTCATAACGGCGTTTGAGTATCAGCATCACCATATCGCCATGTCCGATCCCCAAGGATTGGAAATAAGAAGCCGTCTGGTCCGTATACCGTTTCAAGTCGGCAAACGTAAAATCAATATGCTCTCCATGATCGTTTGTCCAACATAACGCTTTCTTATCAGGTTCTTCCTCCGCCCAAGCGTCTACCACATCATATCCGAAGTTGAAGTTCTCCGGAACCTTGATCTTGAAGTTTTTAATAAAATCTTCTTGCGACTCAAACGTCGTTTTATCTATAAATCTTTCTAACATGCTGTTGATCGTTTATAAAATGACGGCCAAGAAACTGACCTTTTCCCCATCCAGCGCTTTCATACCGTGAGGAAGCTCTGAGTTAAAATAAATACTATCACCTTCTTCTAAGATAAGATCTTTATTGTTGATCTGTAGTAACAGACGTCCTTTTAATACCATATTGTATTCTTGCCCCGGATGGGAATTGAGATACATCGGCTCATCCTCTGGTTTGGGATGTACGGTTACCAAGAAGGGGTCCGCTTTACGTCCGACGAAACCGGCGGCCAATGATTGGTACTTATAGGCTTTCGTACGCTCTACGGCAACACCTTTTCCGTTACGAGTAATAAAGTACGTACTCATTTTAGGCTCGTCGCCAAACATCAACGTGGTTAATTCTACGCCATAAGCCTGTGAGATCTGGTGCAATACGCTAACGGAAATATCAACCGTGCCGCTTTCCAGCAGCAAATATTGCTCAGTCGTGAGGTTGCAGACCTTTGCCATTTCTTCCGGCGTAATCTCCAGTGCGTCCCGTAATCCGGCCAGACGCTCCGCGATTTGTTGTATCTGTTCGTTCATTTTGCTGAAGTTATTGTATTATGTCGCTCCAAAGATAGGAATAAAAAGCAAAAAGAAGGTGAAAGCCCTTGTTTTCTTTTCTAATTAACAGGTATGGCTTGTTTTTAATACAAATGACGCAGATAATACGGATAAGAATAGTAAATCCGTGTCATCTGCGTCTGAAAAATAAGCATCTAATACTTATTCAGCATTTTTCTTTAGCCATTCTAACCGGCGCTGATCCGGGAGGTGTTTTACCTTGAAATGCTCGAATGTCACATTAAATCCTTTCCCGTCGGGACAAGCGGCCATAAACCCGACTTGTACGGGGATATTGTCTTGTAGCCAAGCGTTACGCATAAGGGTGTATTCCTTATCATCGAATGAGTAGAAGATCTCCACGGCGTCCAATCTCCGGACTGCTTTTATCCATACATAAGGGATCGCTTTGTCTAAGGTGATAACGCTCCAGTCGGAGGTCTTATGCGTAACGACCGCGCTTAGGTTGTATTTACCATCCACGAACTCTATACCGGCTTTTATATAATTTTCATGATTGATACGAAGCATCAGGCCGGCTTGGTCAAAACGCTGCTTGTAATCGCCGGTTATCTTGACTTTCACTTCGAATTCACCCCCATAAGTAGCATAATAAAAAGGAGCGTCATCTACCGTAAACCCGTAATGGGAAATCCTCCAATAGTCACTTTGGGGAGTGACCTGCATGGAAAGCGACTTGTCTTTAATCTCCCATTGCTCCGGCTCGTTGAACCATTGCATCTTATCCAATGATTGCGCCCCGCAAAATT
Organism: Parabacteroides sp. Y3-G-102; assembly: GCF_023656845.1. Lineage (NCBI taxonomy): Bacteria > Pseudomonadati > Bacteroidota > Bacteroidia > Bacteroidales > Tannerellaceae > Parabacteroides > Parabacteroides sp. Y3-G-102. The sequence goes on from NZ_JAMOKU010000013.1 coordinate 122,146, forward strand.
GCAAAGAGGCGACAATAACAAAACTCAGTAACACTAATTTTCTCATTTTACTTCTTATTTCTTATTTCTTATTTCGATTCTTTCTATTCCCGTAAGAGGTTAATGTTATTAACCTTACCTCTGGCAAAGGTAACGTGTTATTATAGATTGCGCAATGATTCTGAGATTTTATCTAGGAAGGAAAAGTAAGGGTTAATGTGTTTTTGTCTATTCGTATTTGATAACCTCGACCGGACAGCTTTCGGCAGCCTCTTTAATACCCGCCTCGAAATCATCGAAATTAACTCCTTCGTTTACACGTGAGCGATCTGTAACTGTGAATACTTCCGGGCAAATGCCCTCGCATGTACCGCAAGCGATGCAATCCTCCTCAATCCAAACTCTTTTAATTGCCATAATTTTATTCCTTTAAGATGATTAATATGTTAATGTAACAAACAACTTTCGCGGATTGTTTTCGGGAGAGGCCTTTTAGATCATTGTATAGACCGTGGAATGAGCTTATCTTTGGTTGATATATATTAACGTTTATACGCCACTGTTTTAAAATAAATTTGCTACGTTTACAGCAGAAAGTTTCATTGAATAACCATTTAAAAAATCTGAAGTATTATGGATAATGCTATTTTTAGATTTCCTAAACCCATTAATGAGCCGGTAAAAGCGTATGCTCCCGGATCAAGTGAAAAAGCATCCTTAAAGAAAGCGTTAGCGCAGATAAGTTCCGAGGAATGGGATATTCCTCTGGTAATTGGCGGAAAAGAGATCCGTACGGGTAATACCGGTAAGGTCGTTATGCCTCATGATCATCATCATGTATTGGCTACTTATCATAAGGCGGGCGAGAAAGAAGTACAAATGGCTATCGACGCCGCCATGAAAGCGCATAAGGAATGGTCAGAACTTCCATGGGTGGAACGTGCGTCTATTATGCTTCGTGTAGCTGAGTTGTTGGCTACGAAATATCGTTATATCCTGAACGCTTCGGTTATGTTGGGACAGAGCAAGAATCCGTTCCAAGCGGAGATCGACGCTCCCTGCGAATTGATCGATTTCTTGCGTTTCAGTACCTTCTACGCTAGTCAAGTATATGCCGATCAACCCTATTCCGAGACGGGTATATTGAATCGTATGGAATACCGAGCCTTGGAAGGTTTCGTGTTCTCGCTCACGCCGTTTAACTTTACGTCGATCGCTTCCAACCTGAATATGGCTCCGGCTATGATGGGTAACGTGGCGGTATGGAAACCGTCTACTACGGCGATCCATTCGAACTATTTCTTGATGAAGGTTTTCCAAGAGGCCGGTTTGCCCGATGGCGTAGTGAATTTCATCCCGGGACAGGGTAGCGTGATCGGTAAGGTGATTACGGGTAGCCGTGATTTGGCGGGATTCCATTTTACGGGCTCTACCTCTACGTTCAATACCTTGTGGCGTCAGATCGGAGAGAACTTGGGGCATTATAAATCTTATCCAAAAATCGTAGGCGAGACAGGTGGCAAGAACTTTATCTTCGCTCATCCTTCCGCTCCGGCGTTGGATGTGGCTACCGCTATCGTACGCGGTGCGTTCGAGTATCAAGGGCAGAAGTGCTCGGCGGGTTCTCGGGCCTATATCCCGGCTTCTCTCTGGAAAGAGGTGAAAGATTATGTGGGCGATATGCTGAAAGAGATCAAGATGGGTGACGTGCAGGATTTCACGAACTTTGTCAATGCCGTGATCGATGAGGCTTCGTTCGATAACATCATGAGTTATATCGATTATGCGAAACAGTCTCCGGACGCGGAGGTTCTTTTTGGTGGTAACGGGGACAAATCGGTTGGTTATTTCGTGGAGCCAACGGTTATCCAGACCACGGACCCGATGTTCAAGAGCATGGTAGAGGAAATCTTCGGGCCGGTGATTACGATCTACGTATATGACGACGCTAAATATGAGGAGACTTTGGAACTTTGTGATCGAACTTCTCCGTACGGATTGACGGGTTCTATTTTCGCCCGTGATCGCTATGCGATTGATAAGGCATTCAATACCTTGCGCTATTCGGCCGGTAATTTCTATATCAATGATAAACCGACCGGCGCCGTGATCGCCCAGCAACCGTTCGGCGGTTCCCGTGCGTCTGGAACGAATGACAAGGCCGGTGGCCCGTTGAACTTGATTCGTTGGACGAATCCTCGTTGTATCAAGGAATGCTTGGTTCCTCCGACGAGCTACGGGTATCCGTTCTTAGGTGAGAAATAATTGTCATAATTAAGAAATACCAACTGATTGTGGGGGAGACGGGGCGTGCCCCGTCTCTACGCTATGACGTTACCTTTATCTACATACAATATGTTAGACTTTAACAATACCGAGATCGCTTTCTCGTCGAAGTCGCGGGGAGAACTACAAAATGCTTACTGGCTTTTTAATACGATAAAATATCCTTGGTTGGTAAAATGCGCTAAAGTAGCCACGAGTATAGCCTTGAAAATACATTTCCCGCTGGCTTGGGCGGTGAAGCCTACCTTATATAAACAGTTCGTTGGGGGAGAAACTTTACAAGACTGTTCCGCTGCCATCAACCACTTGATGAAATACAACGTGAAATCGACGCTCGATTATTCGGCGGAGAGCGAGCAGACCCCGGAGGGCATACAGGCGACTTTCGAGGAAACCTTGCGCTCGATAGATTTTGCGAAAGGAAATACGAATCTGGCCTATGCCGTATTCAAGGCTCACCCGATAAATCAGGGGGAAAATTCTTTAATTCTATAGAAAATTTGCACCTTTGTACCATGAACAATCAAGGACTATTAGCATTGGCACAGTTGATTCTGCCATCAGAGATACTTTCA